>JAINCL010000020.1:0-1912 GCA_036574145.1 Deferribacterales bacterium
ATGCGATCGGTTTTTACATAATAAAGCATCTGCGTTTTCCAGAAGAGGATCACATCTCTATCATCGGTATAGACTTTTTCATAGATATTATTGTGAAACAGTGTTGAATTGAAATAGATGGATCCGGTTTCGGTAAAATATCGGCTGAAAAAAGAATAGAGCTTGTCAAAGAGCTCGTCTCTAAAGGTTGGGTATCTTTTTAGAGCCGCTTCAATATCTTTTTTAAGAAGCTCTTCGATCTTTTTATAATAATTGGATTTGATTATCATTAAATTAATAAAACCGCCTGTTCCTTCAATCTTGGCACCGATAAATACGTTTTGTAATACCTGGTAAAACTTCTGTTCTTTAGTCATAACTACCTCCATAGCTTTTATTATCGGTCTTTCATCCCGGTTGAACGAAATCCTTCTTCTCACCTTTAGGTTTCTTAAGGATCGGTTTCCTCTATGTGTAAACACTGGGGTACCTGCTGAATTACCCCTGGGCTATTTTTGTTTCCCTTTTCAACTCTGCACGGGGCTATCTGAGGCATTAAAGACTGTACCATTTTTATAGTATAGGAGATATTTTAAAGAAAAGCAATTTTTTATAAAAATATTTACACATAGCTTTTAAAAAACTATTACTCACATTCAAACTTTGTATTTGTTATTTTTAAAAGATGATTTAGCATCTCTTTAATAGATTCGTCCACAACTTTGTAGCATACTGTATTACCATCCCTCTCGCAGTCTAAAATTCCTTTATTTTTTAAAATTATGAGATGTTGACTGGTGGTGGCTTGCGGTATTTTTAAACCATCACAGATTTTAGAAACATTGCACTCATTATTCATAAGCCCAAGGACGATTTTTAACCTTATGGGATGACCTAACACTTTAAATTTTTCTGCATACTTCTCTAACCATTTTTTATCCATAATCAACCTCTATTGTTTATTTATTTCCTTTAAAAACAACCATCGAATGTGATTGATGCAAGGGTGTTACTGTTAGTTCTCCAATCTGAACATGTTTAGGTAATTTGGCAGTAAATAATACGATTTCAGCTATATCTTCCGCAGTTAAAGGTTTAATCCCTTCATAAACTTTTTTCGCCCTTTCCTCATCGCCGTGAAATCTTGTGATACTAAAATTTGTTTCTGTCATGCCGGGGGCTATATTGCTTACTTTTATCGGTTTATCCACGAGATCCATCCTCATACCATCTGTAAGTATTCTTACAGCAGACTTTGTGGCACAATAGACAGCTCCGTTGGGGTATGCTCCAAGTCCGGCTATGGAACCTATATTTATAATATGTCCATGAATATTATTTTTGAGCATTATATTTGTAACATACTTTGAGAAATATAGAAGACCTTTTATATTAGTATCTATCATGTTCTCCCAATCTTCAAAACTACCTTCATAAAATTTTTCCAAACCGAGGGCTAATCCAGCATTGTTTATAAGGATATCTATTTTGTTGAGTTCTTCTGGTATTGAATCAATGAAGCTTTTTACAGCTTTTTTGTCTCTGACATCCACAGCATCAAAGTAGTGTTTAACTTTAAGAAAGCTACCGATCTGCTTTAATTTTTCTATATTTCGTGAACAGAAGATAATATTGGCTCCTTCTTCGGAAAATCTTCTTACACAAGCTTCACCTATACCACTTGATGCTCCAGTTATAAGAATATTTTTACCTTTCAATGACTGATAATAACTCATTTTTCTCTCCCTTGTTTCAGTTTATTATTAATTTTATAAACCTCAGCTAAAATTTCTGCAACTGCCTTGTAAAGGGATTCTGGGATCTCCTGATATATATCAAGTTTGTAAAGGGCTTCAAGTAAATCTGGATCCTCTTTAATGGTTATGTTATATTCTTTAGCCTTTTCGAGGATCTTTTCTGCAATTATTCCTCT
>JAINCL010000146.1:0-1348 GCA_036574145.1 Deferribacterales bacterium
AATCTTGTACCATCTCTCATAGAGCAGATAATAGACCTTACCAATAATTTTATGCAGGATATATTAATTGAAAAGATTAGTAAGCCTGTTTTAACCCTAAGTGAAGATGAAAAATTATATCTACTCAAACCACTTTTTTGGGCAAACGAAACTAATATGATAAAACCTTCTAAAAGATATTATGAGCTTTATTTGAAATATAAGTCTGGTGAGTTCAGCAATATAACCCATTCTGAGTTATTGGACCTGGAAGTTCACTTTCTTCTTGCTTGGACAGGAACTTTTATCCGTTATGAATCAAGTTTTATAAAGGCTCTGATTCAAAAGGACAGAGGATATTTTGAAGATGAAAAGCAGAAACTTCTTGAAATCTTATTTAACAAGTTTAAGTATATTTTAGAATATTATAATAAATTATCGAATGAAGGGAAGATAGAGTTATCTACAACACCATTTTACCATCCTATACTTCCGCTATTGATAGACCCCCATTGTTTCAACGAAGCATTACCTTATGTTTCTATACCTGAAAATGCTATAAGTATGGAAGATGATGCTTTATGGCATCTAAAGGAAGCTGTGGCTTTTTATGGTAAAACTTTTGGTGATAAACCTTCTGGGGTATGGCCAGCAGAAGGGTCGGTGAGCAATAAAACATTGGATCTTCTCTGCAAACATGGGATTAGGTGGACTGCAACGGATGAAGATATTTTAGGGAAGAGTTTGGGGGTTGATATAAAAAACAGATCCAATAGGCTTTTTTTGTACCAGAAATATTATTATGAAAGTGTTGATGATAAAATATATATCTTTTTTAGAGACAAGGAATTAAGCGATCTTATTGGATTTGTATATAGTAGAATGGATGCTGAAAGTGCCACAGATGATTTTATAAATAAGTTAAAAGATATTTATGAAATATCTAATTTTTCACCCCATGTTTCGGTAATTTTAGACGGTGAAAATGCGTGGGAGTTTTATAAGAATAATGGTAGAGATTTTCTTGATCGTTTGTTTGAAAAGATTTCTCATACTGAGTGGATTAAAACATTAACTTATTCTGAAGTTATAGAAGATAAAAATATCATTGAAAATAGGTTAAATAATATATTTAGCGGTTCCTGGATAAATGGTAATTTTTCTACATGGATGGGGCATCCTGAGAAAAATAAGGCATGGTACTATCTATATCAGATAAAGAATATTTTTAATTGGAAAAAGGGTTCATTGAATTCTGATCAGATTAATAAAGTATCAAGAGAATTACATATAGCCGAGGGCAGCGACTGGTTCTGGTGGTATGGAGATGATCATTTTACTGAGCAGGCTGATGTTCTGGATAACCTGT
>JAINCL010000147.1:0-6129 GCA_036574145.1 Deferribacterales bacterium
CTATTAACTACAAATAAAAATTTAAAAATATATAGAATGGATATCGGAATAGATAAATTAGAGATGATACATGAAGACCATCATGGGCATGGTAAGCATAAACATAAATTATTCCATGATCCCCATATCTGGTTATCGTTTGATAACATGATAATCATAGCAAACAACACCAAAAAAGCTCTTGTGGAATTAGACCCATCTAATAAGGTATATTATGAAAACAACTATGAATCTTTGATTGAAGAGATTATAAAGATCAAAAATAAAGCAAAAGATGAATTAAAATTTAAAAAAGATAAATCTTTCCTTGTATTTCATCCAGCTTGGGGGTATTTAGCAAAGGAATTTTCCCTTAATCAGATCGCCGTAGAAGTAGAAGGTAAAGAACCTTCACCAAAGGAGATGAAAACAATAATAGATACCGCCAGATCAAAAGGTATCAATGTAATTTTTATACAACCTCAAATCTCAACAAAAACTGTGGATAAACTCTCTAAAGAGTTAAATGCTACAATAATCAAGATTAACCCCCTTGAGTATAATTGGCTAAAGAATATGAAATATGTCTTAGACAATATCGCTAAGGGATTAAAATGAATGTAATTGAGATAAAAGATCTATCTTATAGATACCCCGATGAAGTGGAATATAGTTTAAAAAATATAAATTTAAATATAAAAGATAAAGATTATATCTTAATAGTAGGTCCTAATGGTGGAGGGAAAACAACACTTCTAAAACTTATACTCGGAATCCTAAAACCAACATCTGGAACTGTTACAATTCTCGGAGGAAATCCAGAAAATCTATACTCAAAAATAGGTTATATACCTCAACAGATTTTAGTAAAAAAAGATTTCCCTATAACTGTTCATAAAACCATCGCATTGGGGAGAAAAAACTCAAAAAGTAAAGATATTCAAGATAAAATAATGATGTTGGCAGAGGAACTGGATCTAAAGGATATACTTAATAAAAAGATTTCAGATCTATCAGGTGGACAGATACAGAGAGTTTTTTTAGCAAGAGCTATAATCTCAGATCCTGAAATTCTTATTTTAGATGAACCAACTTCCAATATAGATCCATATGGTACATTCTGTTTCTTCTCTTATCTTGAAAAATTGAATGAAAAGATGACCATCCTTGTTGTATCTCATAACTTAAGTATTGTTACTTCAGGTCCCAAGTCTATAGCATGTGTAAACAAAACACTAATATACAACGAAAAACCTTTCCTAACAAAAGAGATGCTGGAACTACTATTCGGTATACACGATGCCCATACATGTCATTTTGGGCAATATTTACAGGAAGAGATGGAGCATATAAAACATCATGATGATACATTTCATACATAAAGGAAATATGCACAATGGAACTTTTTAAATACGATTTCTTTACAAACGGTATATTAGGAATATTATTGAGTAGCTTTCTTTTTGGAATAATTGGGTCAATTATAGTGATAAACAAAACAGTTTCAATGGCAGGAAGTATAGCCCATGCTGCTTATGGTGGGGTGGGTCTTGCTTTTTATCTCGGTCTACCAGTACAGATTACAACAATGATATTTTCGGCAATTTCAGGTGGAATTATTGCAAGGATCTCTGAAAAAGCACCACATAAAATAGATTCTTATACCGGCATAATCTGGGCATTTGGAATGGCTCTTGGGATTATATTAATAGATCTAACCCCCGGATATAATGCCGATATGATGACATATCTATTTGGTAATATTTTAACCATCACCACAAGTGATCTGATTTTAACATTTATTATTTCAATAATAGTTATAACCTTTTTAGCAGTTTATTATAACCAGATCTTGATCATATCCTTTGATAAAGACTATGCAAAAATTTTAGGTTACAATATAAAATCCATTAACTTCATCACTTATATAATAATCTCCTTATGTATAGTTATACTTATCAGACTTACAGGTATCGTAATGATTATGGCAATGCTAACAATCCCCCAAAATATTGCTTTGAAACATTGCAAGAGTTTTCTATCCATGATTATTTTCTCCACTATACTTGTACTTATACTTTCTTACAGCGGATTTTACATCGCTTATAAATATGACCTGACAACAGGTGCAACGATAATAATATTTTCAGTCTTTGTATATCTATTGGATGCGGCTTATCTTTATGTTAAAAGAAAATGAAATAATGGAATTGCTCCAGAAGAATAATATTCGCATCAATAAAAACAGGATAGATATTCTATCCATAATCTCCAGCGTATCCCATACAATATCAGCCCTTGAGATAATAGAATATTTAAAAAAGGAACATAAAATCGATAAGGTAACAATTTACAGAACCCTTGATCTGTTTGAATCTAAAGGTATCGTAATAAAAGAGATCGACCATAAAGGTATAAGCAGATACTGTATAGCCATCTCCCATAAGCCACACTTACACTTTTTTTGTGAAAAATGTAAAACTGTTAATTGTAAAGAGATTGACAACTTACCTATTTTTGGGTTAGATGATGGAGAAATAAAAAATATAGAGATAAAAATTACAGGTTTGTGTAAAAAATGTAAAAAATGAGTAAACTTTTTATATTTGATCTCGATGGAACAATTTTGAATACTATAGAAGATATCCATATTTCACTTATGGAAACACTTATCTATTTTAATTTCCCACTTTTCGATATCAACACCACAAAAAGATATGTAGGGGATGGCGTAAAGAAGTTGGTGGAAAGGGCTGTGGGGGAAAAAAACTTTAAAAAGGAACATGAAGTTTATTTCAGAGATTGTTATAGAAAAAATCTTGTAAACAATACTAAACTGTATGATGGTATGGAAGATCTTTTATCTAATCTGAAAGAGTGTTTTACTATTGTTGTACTTTCCAACAAATCCTTCGATATGACCGACATTCTAATCAAACATTTTAATTTAAATAGGTACATTAAATATTGGTTTGGGGGGGATTCATTTGAAGAGAAGAAACCATCACCTTATCCAATATATAAAATTTTAGAATTAACAGGCTTTTCTCCAGAAAATAGCTACATGATAGGAGATAACTATACCGATATAGAATCTGGCAAGGCTGCTGGCTCAAAAACAGTATTTTGCAGTTATGGATACGGTAAATTATCTTCAGTAAAACCAGACTACATAGCAGATTCAACTCATGAATTAAAAAAGATTTTAGAGGGATGATATGAAAAAAGCAATACATGCAGATTATATCTATTTCAATGGAGTTCTTGAAGAAAAAAAATACCTTATTTTTGATAATAAGATACTATCATTACAGAATAATCCAGCAGATGCTGAAATAATCTATACACGGGAAAATGCTCTAATAATACCGGGGCTAATAAATACCCACACCCACCTACCGATGAGTCTATTTAGAGGTCTTGCAGATGACCTACCTCTTATGGAATGGCTACAAAAACATATCTGGCCAGCCGAATCAAAATTCCTTACAGAGGAATTCGTCTATGATGCCACAATGCTTGCTGCTTCCGAGATGATCCGTTCAGGCACAATACTTGCAAATGATATGTATTTCTATTCCAAACAGATTGGAAAAGCACTTACAAAAGCTGGATTAAAAGGAGTTTTAGGTGCAGGGATATTGGACTTCCCAACAAAGTTTGGAAAAAACATCGACGATTATCTGTCAAACGCAAAATCCCTTATTGAATACTTCTCTGATAATAAAAATATCAAAATTGCCCTCTCACCCCATGCTCCATATACTGTTTCACCAGAAAACTATAAAAAATGTATAAATTTTGCTGAAAAATTTGATATAGTAATCCATACTCATCTTTCAGAAACTGTTGATGAAATTAATACTATAAAATCTAAATATGGAAAATCCCCTGTTAATCTAATGGATGAAATAGGGCTTTTCGACTATAAAACAATAGTGGCTCATATGGTTCATCTAACTGAAGAAGAGATAGAAATTGTGGGAAGAAAAAATCTTAAAATATCCCATTGTCTTGAAAGTAATCTTAAGCTTGGAAGTGGCTTCTGTCCGGTAAAAAAATTACAGGATGCAGGTGGAGTTGTTTCCATTGGCACCGATGGCTCGGCAAGTAACAACGATCTTGATATGTTAGCCGAGATCTCAACAGTTGCAAAATTTCATAAAGGGTTAAACTTAGACCCGACAGTTCTCCCTGCAGAAAAAGTTCTAAACATGGCAACAAAAGAAGCTGCCATCAGTTTATACCTTGAAAATCACGGTGAATTGAAGGAAGGATATTATGCAGATTTTGCAGTGATCAACTTTGATGATCCCTATACTGTCCCTGTTTATAACCCAATATCTCAACTTATATACTCATCTAAGACCTCAAATGTCAATGACCTTTTTGTCAATGGAGAACCTATTATGCTTGATAAAAAGATCCTTACATTCGATGAGAATGAAGTAATTGAAAAAAGTATGTGGTGGGGGAGAAAAATATCAGAAAGCAGACAATAGACTACATACTTCCATAAGAATGTAACCCTGATAGCAACAAATTAACCCCAACATATGTAAATATTGTTATTAAAAATCCTACAACTGAAACTATGGATGTTCTTACACCTTCATAACCTTTTAAATATCTCATATGAAGATAAACTGCATATGTAAGCCATGTTATAAACGCCCATGTCTCCTTAGGATCCCATGCCCAGTACCTACCCCATGAAATATCCGCCCATATAGCACCGAATATAAGACCACCTATTGTAAAGATACTAAACCCTATGGTAATAAGTTTATATTCTACAGTTTCCAAAATATCGGTAGTAATCTGAAATTTATCGATAACTTTTTTGACATTTATACCCCAAAAATAGATAAATATAAGCAAAATCACAAACCCCATAAGGATTAGCAACAAAATAGAGTCATCAATATTTTTATAGGCAATTAAAGGTTTATACCCAGATTCTGATTTCACAAACCGATTTAGAATGAAATCCCCTATAAGGATAAATGTTGTATATATAAAAATTGATAATGACAAAACCCAGAAGATATATATTTTACTCCATCTCTTTTCCACATTTACTATTATATTAAAGATAGATGAAACGAATGCCAGAGAAAAGATCGCATAAGCTATGAAACTTAGTGTTGCATGAGCCAGTAGCCAGTTACTCTTCAAAGCTGGTAAAATCGGTTGAACAAGCTTATTTGCTCCAATGGCATCGATAAATGCTATTGACATCCCAGCAAGTGCAGTATTAAAAAAACCGAAAATCTTTGTCTTAAAATAGCTCTCTATAAAAATATTCCCAAGAATAATACACCATGCAAAGAATAAAAGAGATTCATAAAGATTGGTAATCGGTATCGATTGGAAAAATGGAAGTGAAAAGCTAGTAGCCAAATCATACCATCTTATGATAAAACCGAAAGTATGTAACCCAAATCCACAATATACTATATATGAAGCAATCGAACCTATAATACCTGTTCTCTGAAATATGTATATAATATAAAAAACCTTTGCTACAATATATAATATCGATGCTATTCCAAAAAATAATCCATCACTCATCTTTATTACCAACAATTTTTTCGATTTTATTTTTTAAATCAGTTAAAAATCTATTTAAATCCTTTTTAAATCTTTTTCTATAACCATTTACCCATATATAGCTTTTACCATTATCTTCTGCAATTTTTATAAAAACAAGTTTATGTTCAAACATGAAAGTGATAACAACCCCAACTGCTAAAACAAAAAACCCCACATAAATCAACCAGATAAAAGGGTTATAATTCACAGAAAGAACTGAGAATTGAACACCATAAGCCTTTACAAATTGTAAGTCAAAAAGATCAAATTCACCGGTTTGAGGGTAATTGGCTAATATAGGTACAGATATATTATGCTCCCCCTCCATCATAAATTCCACTATCACAGCCGGATTTATCATCATATCGTTTAGGTTTATCAATTTCCCCTGTGAATCCAAACTGAGTGATGGGGCAAAATCTCTCACTGCAAAACTTATCTTATCATCAATTTTATATCCCTCATCCATACCAACTACAATCTTTTTTTCCATCTCCTTAGATTTAAAATTAAAGATGAATTTTACATCTTTTGATGGGAAAAAGCCGTAACTTG
>JAINCL010000148.1:0-1057 GCA_036574145.1 Deferribacterales bacterium
CCAATATCATCCTAACTCTATCTAAAAAATTAAGAACCATTTTAAAAGATAAACTAATAATCCTATCTGAAAGAGCAGATATTGCCACCATAGCAAAACTTGATGGAATACATGTTGGCAATAGATCGTTACCGGTAGATATATTGAAAAAAAAGTTTAATCATTTAACAATAGGTTATTCTGCCCATGGTATCGAGGAGATAAAAGAGATAGAAGCTGATTATTTTACCCTCAGCCCAATTTTTTTTACAAAGAAAGAGCATCCTGTTAACCCCATTGGCGTTGTAGATGTCAGTAAATTAAATAAGAAGATATATGCCCTCGGAGGGATAAACAAAGAAAATATACTAAATTTATTGAACAAAGGTTATAAAGGGGTTGCGGGAATATCTTTTTTAAAAGATCTCCCGCATATAAGAAAACTAATTTGCTCCGCCAATTAAAGCGTAATCGTAATCTGGATCCTCTATCTTGTGAATATCAAAGTTTTTAAATAACCAACCCTCTACTTTGTTGTCCTTTCTCTCTATTGCTACTTTTACAGCAGGATTCTTCTCTTCATCGGAAGCTGAGGTGATATTTTCTGTACCCATTGTAAAATCTGGTAAATAAGCCTCAACAAAAATCACAATATCTGTATTAGGTACTGAAGTTTTCTCGCCTATCTTAGCTTTAACAGGTATAACTTTATCTGTTTTCTTATCTGTTATGTTTATATTAACAGCCTTAAACTTCTTAGCTACAGAATCAGGAACAATAATCTGCTTAGGTTGCTTTGGTTGCATATCAGATCCATGGGTGTTAACTGGTGCCTGATTATCTCCAGCAGTCTTAACATTGGCAGTTTGAGTCTGTTCATTTTTCTGAGATGTTGAATCCTCTTTGACAGTGTTTTGAGAACATCCAAAGAAGAATAGTAGTGTAATAAAACATAAAAGAACTATTGAATACCTTCTCATAGAATCTCCTTATTGAAATTAAAACGGAGAGAAAGGGATTTGAACCCTTGGTACCCCTTTTAAGGGTACACTCGATTAGCAATCGAGCGCCTTCGACC
>JAINCL010000149.1:0-3815 GCA_036574145.1 Deferribacterales bacterium
CTTGGATTTGATACTTTATGGTTTACAATGTTGGTAGCAGTTAATCTTCAGACGTCTTTTCTTACACCTCCTTTCGGATACTCTTTATTCTACTACAGTGGGATTGCTCCTGCAGGTACCGATCTAAAAGATATCTATAAAGGGATAGTTCCTTTTGTGATTTTACAAATCATCGGGCTAATTTTATGTATCATTTTCCCATCTATTATAACATATCTCCCAAATCTAATAATGGGTTAACTTACAGGGCAGAGATATTCTCTGCCTTTTTTATTGACAAACTTTTTTATTAAATTAAAATACCGCTATGATGAATATAGAAAACCTAAATTTAGAAATTATTAATACTATATTAGATAATCTTTATAATGGTATTTACCTCGCCGATAAACAGGGAACAACATTATATGTGAATAAAACCTTTGAAGAGATGGCAGGGATTACATTTCAAGAAATCAAGGGTAAAAAACTTCATGATTTAGTTTACAAATATAAATATTTTTCTGGGTCAGCTACACTTGTGGTTTTAGAGACCAAAAGACCAGCAACCGCTACCTACAGAACAATAACCAATAAAAACTTTTTAGTAAAAGGGAAACCCATCTTTGATGTAAATGGAGAAATAAAATATGTTGTAAGCACAATTTGGGACCTAACAAATATTATCTATAATGATAAGATAGATCTTGACACTGTAAAAAACTTTAAAATTACGAACAATAACCTTATCTCTTCCAACAAAAAAATGAATGATATTATAGATATGGCAATTAAGATAGCCCCAACAGATTGTACCGTATTGATAACAGGGGAAACAGGTACAGGGAAATCTTTACTTGCAGAGATAATTCACAATCTTAGTCAAAGAAAAGATTCACCCTTTATAAAAATAAATTGTGGTGCTATACCAGAATCGTTGTTAGAATCTGAACTATTTGGTTACGAAGCAGGAGCTTTTACAGGAGCAAACCAGAAAGGTAAAAAGGGGTTATTCGAACTTGCCAACAAAGGGACAATTTTTCTTGATGAAATTTCTGAACTCCCTTACCATCTACAATCCAAACTCTTACTTTTTATTCAGGAAAAAGAATTTATAAAAGTTGGAGGTCAAAAAACTGTAAAATCTGATGTAAGAATCATATCAGCTTCAAATAAAGATTTATATCAATTAACAAAAGAAGGGAAATTTCGCGAAGATCTATTTTATAGACTTAATGTGGTAAACTTGAAAATCCCATCACTAAGAGAAAGACAGGAAGATATACCGATTTTAGTAAAACATTTCCTGGAGAAATTTAATATTAAGTATAAATTCAACAAAATAATCTCTGATGAACTAATGGAAGTATTAACCAAGAAGAACTGGTCAGGTAATATTAGAGAATTAGAAAACACTATCGAAAGAATAGTTCTTTTATCTAAATCGGAATATATCACTGTAGAAGACTATAAAAAACTTTCCTTTGAAGATATCAAGCAGCAGATTACATTATCAAACAAGTTGCAAGATACTCTTAATGCGGTAGAAAAACAGATCCTTACAATGGAAATTGAATCTGGAAAGACAACAAGAGAAATTGCAAAAAATCTTGGTATTAGCCAATCTAAAGTTGTGCGTTTAATAAAAAAACATAAAATAAATGAGTCAAAAATAAATCATTGATTTAATTTTGCATCAATAATAGATAGATACAGTTAGCAATAAAACTTAACGATTCACAAATAAATCAGAAGGGTTTATTCTATTATAAATCTTATTCCAAGATATATCTCATAAAAAAAATTTACAAATGATAAACATATAAAAGATGGCATATTAATTGTATAATTATATTTAGCATTAAAATATATCGCTAATGAGGTGTCTATGAAAACAGTATATTTTATCGATGGTTTAAGAACCCCTTTTGGTAGTTTTGGTGGTGCTCTTTCAGATATTCCAGCCCCTGAATTGGCAGCACAATTAATCAAAAAACTCCAAGACAAATACAATTTGCCACCTGATGCAGCAGATGAAGTTATAATCGGACAGGTAATTCAAGGGGGATCAAAACAAGCTCCAGCAAGACAAGCCATGAGACTTGCAGGTTTATCAGATTCAGTGCATGCAATGACAATCAACAAAGTATGCGGCAGTGGTCTCAAATCATTCATGCTTGGTGTACAATCGATACTTCTTGGTGATTCCTCTCTCGTATATGCTGGTGGGATGGAAAATATGTCTATGGCACCATTTGCCTTAGATAAGGCTCGGTATGGATACAGAATGGGACATAGTAAAATTTATGATCTTATGATATATGATGCATTACAAGATCCATACTCAGGAAAACATATGGGTGAAATAACAGAGGAAAGTATCAAGAAAAATGGACTAACCCGTAAAGAACAAGATGAATATGCCATCAGAAGCTATACACTTGCACAACTTGCCATAGAAAAAAATATTATATCGTCTGAGATATTACCGATTGTAAAACAGACCAAAAAAGGTGATGTTGTTATTGATAAAGATGAAGAACCTTTTAAAGGTGATATAAGCAAAATTGAAACATTAAAACCAGCTTTTACAAAAGATGGATGCATAACCGCAGGAAACGCCTCAAAAATAAATGATGGTGCAGCAATAGGTATTTTAGCAGATGAAGAAGCTGTAAAAAAATACGGTTTTCAGCCCAAAATTCGTATAGTGGCATATGCCACAAATAGTATCCATCCCGATGACTTTGGTGAAGCACCTATTGGTGCCATCGAAAAAGTTGTAGCCAAAGCAAAACTCTCATTAAATCAGATAGATCTTTTCGAAATTAATGAAGCCTTTTCAGCAGTACCGTTAATGGCTATCAAAAAATTAAAATTAGATATTAATAAAGTTAATGTAAATGGTGGTGCAGTAGCTTTTGGGCATCCAGTGGGAGCATCTGGAGCTAGATTACTTATTACATTAGCAAGAGAATTAGTAGCATCAAATAAAAAATATGGTATAGCAACACTTTGTATAGGTGGTGGAGAAGCGGTAGCTATACTAATAGAGAAAATAAATTAGGAGGACAGATGAAACCTATCTACACTGACGCTTATGAAGCGATTAAAGATATTATTAAGGATGGTTTAACAATTGCTGCAGGCGGTTTTGGGTTATCTGGAATCCCAGAAAAATTAATTGAAGCGATACAAAAGTCTGGAGCAAAAAATCTTACATTTGTGAGCAATAATGCTGGTGTAGATGATTTCGGGCTTGGGCCACTTCTTAAAACTAAGCAGATAAAAAAAATGATAGCATCTTATGTTGGAGAAAATGCGACATTTGAAAAGCAGTTTTTGGCTGGTGAACTTGAGGTGGAATTAACACCACAAGGGACATTGGCTGAAAAACTCAGAGCAGGTGGTGCTGGGATACCTGCATTTTATACCAGAACAGGCTTTGGTACAGTTCTATGTAAAGACAAAGAGATAAAGTTCTTTAATGGTAAAGAATATGTTTTAGAAGAAAGCATTACGACTGATCTTTCTATTGTAAAAGGGTGGAAAGCTGACAAGGCTGGAAATGTTATATTTAGATACACAGCCAATAATTTCAATGAAGCATGTGCAAAAGCGGGTAAAATATGTATTGTAGAGGTTGAAGAGATTGTAGAAGCAGGAGATTTAGACCCAATGAGCATCCATCTGCCTGGGATATATGTTGATGCAATAGTATTGGGAAGAAATTATATTAAACCTATAGAGCAGAGAACAGTCTCTGACGGAACAATTAAAGCAAAAGGTTTTAATGAACAAAAAGAATGGATGGCTAAAAGAGTGGCAAAAGAGTT
>JAINCL010000150.1:0-4641 GCA_036574145.1 Deferribacterales bacterium
TATATCCTCCCTCTACCTGGGTATACATTTCACAAACATCTGCCTTTATGGCAGCTGCCATTGCAACTGCAGTGGTATCTTAACCACCTCTACCCACTGTTTTTATATCTCCAGTTTCTGGGAAAATACCTTGAAATCCTGCTATAACACAGATTTTACCTTCTTTTAACGCTTTAAAAATCCTTTCTGCAGTGATTTTAACTATTCTTGCCTTTGAATGGGCTCCATCGGTAATCATTCCGATCTGAAAACCTGTAAATGATATAGCGTCATGCCCCAATTCTTTTATAGCTTGTGTTACTAATGGGATTGCTGCTGTCTCTCCGGTTGATACAAGCTGATCATACTCCCTGAGATCATATTTTGGAGAAATCTCTTTCAACAGGTTGATGAGCCTATCGGTTTCTCCAGCCATAGCTGATGAGACTACAACTACATCATGCCCCTGTTCTTTCTTTTTTACAACCATTCTGGCAACATTTTTGATTCTCTCGATAGAACCAACACTTGTACCTCCAAACTTCATTACAACCAAGCTCATTAAAGCCTCCTTATGCAATAGACCTGTTGTTTATAAAAAAATCTGCTATTTTATAACCTTCATGAATGGTAAATGAGGGTTTAATATATTCGTTATAGTATAAGTTATCATCTTTCTCTATACCTGTACCGTAGATTATTGCGGGAACAAGTTCAGCAGCATGGGTTCTTAACTTTATTGGTGTAGGGTGATCAGGAGTTATTAGTATTCTATATTCGGAAAATTGTTTTAATCCTTCTATAAGTATAGGTAACATAATATTATTTATATTTTCCACAGCCTGTACTTTTAGATCTGCTCTTCCCATGTGTCCAGCTTCATCGGGTGCTTCAACATGAATGAAGATGTAATCTTTTTCCTTCAAAGTATCGATGGCATATTGTGCCTTACCTTCAAAGTTTGTATCTATAAAGCCTGTTACATTGGGTACATTTATTAACTCTAGTCCAGCAAGTTTACCGATACCTCTTACAAGATCAACTGCAGCTATAACGGCACCATCTACATTGTATAAATCTTTAAATTTAGGTAAAGATGGTCTTTTCCCCTCTCCCCATAGCCATATCCCATTTGCAGAAGAGTTGTAATGTTTTAGTAATTCCTAACCTTTTTCCATAATTTCTAATATTGTATCAGCTCCAGCACCTTTTGGTAGAAAATCTGTAATCTTTTTACCTATAATATCATGGGGTGGTGTGGTGGTTAGTTGAAAATCTTTATCTCTAATAACAAGAAGATTTCTATATCCAACGCCGGGATAAAATTCTATACCGTCTTTACCTATCTGGTTGTTGAGCTCTTCGATTAACTGTTTTGCAGTTTCGTTATCAATATGATGTGCAGTAAAATCTTCCATGACTGTATAATTTTCTGACAGCGTTACAAAGTTACATCTAAAAGCAAAATCATTTTTACCTAACTCAATACCTATACTTGCAGCTTCAATTGGACTTCTACCTGTATAGTACTTTACCGGATCATATCCGAAAATTGATAAATTACATATGTCGCTACCTGGATAAAAGCCATCAGGAGTGGTTTTAATGAAACCGCACCTACCATTTTTTGCAAGATAATCGAAGTTTGAAGTATTGGCATACTCTAAAATTGTTTTATTACCTAATGATTCTACAGGATAATCACTCATTCCATCACACAAAAGTACTAAATATTTCATTTTAACCTCTATTAGCCCCTTCTACTCTAATAACTACAGTTTTGCTTTTGACATAGTCCATTGAATCTATCTCCTTTACTGCGTTGGATACTGCTCTACCTATGGTTTCATGGGTCATAAAAACAAGAGGAACCACATTATCAGGTGAACAAGCTCCAGGTTGTATAGCCGCACTAATACTTATATTGTATTTACCTAATACCCCTGCAATCTTGGATAGGACACCCGGTTTATCTAAAGCTAAAAATCTAAGGTAAAAGGAAGACCGTATATCATCTATATTTTTTACTGGGAAATATGTTCGGTATTCTTTAGAAAATCCTAATATTGGAACCCTTTTTACACAACCACAGTTTATATCTCTGGCTATCGATACAATGTCGCTTACCACGGCACTCCCGGTTGGCAGACTTCCAGCGCCTCTACCATAATGAATGGTTCTATCAAGTTTATCAGATACAATATATATGGCATTGAATACATCATCAACTTTTGAGAGTATATATCTTTCCGGGATCATTGTGGGATGAACACGTACTTCAATATCGTTTTCATGTTTTTTTGCTATGGCCAATAGCTTTATTTTACAATTTAATTTTTTAGCAAATTCAATGTCAACCTGTTTAATGTTAGAAATACCTTCTACAAAAACTTTATCAAAAGGGACAATCGTATTGAAAGCAATTGATGATAATATAGTTATTTTATGTGCAGTATCTATTCCTTCTATATCAAAAGTTGGATCGGCTTCTGCATAACCCAATGCTTGGGCATCTTTTAAAACATCTTCAAACTCTTTATTCTCTTTTTCCATTTTAGTAAGTATATAATTGGC
Source organism: Deferribacterales bacterium (assembly GCA_036574145.1). Classification (GTDB taxonomy): domain Bacteria; phylum Chrysiogenota; class Deferribacteres; order Deferribacterales; family Calditerrivibrionaceae; genus Calditerrivibrio. Next base: position 2,554 of record JAINCL010000150.1, read on the forward strand.
GGTACCATTGATGATTCCATAAATCTCTTTGATATTGTTAGCAACCAGATCCTCTTTTATTACCTTGATTATTGGAATTCCACCCGCAACACTACCTTCAAAGCATAACTGTAAAGATTTTTCTTCAGCTTTTTTAAAAAGATCAGTGCCATGTACTGCCAGTAAAGCTTTATTGGCAGTAACAACATGTTTTCCATTATCCAATGCTTTCAATATAATATCTTTTGCAGCATTGTAACCCCCAATTAGCTCTACTACTATATCTATTTCAGGGTCATTTATGATATCCGATGCATCTTTAAATTTGTTTGGGATGTAAGGAAGAATATCATCGTTTATGGTATCTATTCTAAGGTCAGCCACAGATTTCAGACAGATATCCAATCCGGTTTTTTCTTTTAATGTATTTGCATTTTTTATCAATACATCTGCAGTGCCTTTACCTACAGTACCATATCCGACAATACCTACATTAATTCTCTTCATAATAACTCCAAGTATTATTCTTAAATTGTTATACTATTACTATAATGGATTTATGTCAAGTAAAGTTGAAATATTTTTAATAAAAAAATAGTATTTTATATAATTAGTAATTTTTCATTGGAATGGAAGATAGCTGATGCTATAGATGAGTCTTCCAATAAGAATCGTTTTTGCTCTTCTGATATTGTTAATATAAGTGAATCTTCAGATGCTTTTATGATTACTTTGTCTGATATATCTTGTACGTTGAAAAAATCGAGTCTGTTTATATATATAGGGATTTCATCTTCATTTGTTAGTTCAAAACTTCCTTTTAACACAATTGCTAAATCATTATTAAGTTCCTTAATATTGAGTATCTGATCTTTATTGCAAACAATTATGTTGTCTTTTAAAAATTTTGCCAATTGATTTACTATTTTAGAATCAGGTTTTTTAAAAAACTCTTCAAAGAAATATTTAATAATAACCGATTCAAATTTACTACTGACATAACTATATTGTGCCCAATATATGAAGAACATAAAGAAAAAATATACATATGCCAATGTTATGATAATGGAACTGAGTGTGCCGTAGATAGCATTGTAGAAGGCGATGTTATAAAAATTTTTGAAGAAAAGATTTAATATGTAAATGGATATCATTAAATAAAGAGATATTTTTATCGCAGTTAAAATCCCTATTTTTCTCATTGAGAGAAAATAGTATGTCAGGGTTGAAATTATAAAGAAGATAATTAGAGGTATTGCGGAAACTTTTTCTAATATTGTTATAATGGTTGAAAAATCTATGTCGAAATAAAACACTAAATATTTTTCGATTATCACAAGAGAGGTTTTTATTAATATCGCAATAAAAATAAATATTAAAAACAAAATATATAAGATAAATGGCATTATAGTGTGCAGAATTGTTTCCTTTAATGTTTTAATTCTGAAAATCTTGCGGAATATTTTGTTTATTGTTCTTAGAAAAAGGGTGGACGTCAGGAAAACTGATATTGTTCCAAATAACCCCAATCCTATTTTTTTAGACTGACCAAAAAAAATCGATATATCTAATTCGATATTAAATAGATTGGAAATATTTTCTGATAAAATATTTAATAAGTTCAGAGCTTCAGGAGAAATGATGGCAATCTTTTCTATTATTATACTTAATGTCAAAATTAATGGGATAAAAGATAAAAGAGCGTAATATGTTGTGGCTGCATTTAGTAGAAGTAATTCATTATTTAACAGATAGATGAAGGTGAGAGTGAATTTAAGTATATTTTTTTGTATCATTATTTTTAAATTCATAATTTATTATATAATAAAATAATTAAAATACAATACTTTTAAACTTGATTTTTGCAGTAAAATATTTTAAAATAATTTAAACAATGTTTTAGGAATGTGATATGATGTATGAGAGATTAATCGAAATAAATAAAAATTATGTTAGAAGAACTTTTACAAAAGAGGAGATTGATAAATTATATGGTTTAGATTTTAAGCAATTAGTGGATTATATTGGTAAAAATTATATTATATGGGAGCAGGAATTTAAAATAGGGTTTGAATATGAGAGGGAGCCAAATTATCTCTTTTTTAAAGA
>JAINCL010000151.1:0-19198 GCA_036574145.1 Deferribacterales bacterium
TAATGTAACAAATAGGATTTTTTATCCTAATCTTCACAAAGTTAGAGTAAAAAATCCAGATGGAACTATTGTTAGGGTAAAGGTCTGTACCAAGTGTATCAAAGCTGGAAAAGTTCAGAAAGCATAATTTCCTTATTTAAAGGGGGGTAAACCCCCTTGTCGATGTTCAATATTGAATGTTGAATGAGATTGCTTTGCTTCGCTCCTAAAGACAGGAAAAATGAGATTTCTTCGTCACTTCGTTTCTCGCAATGACTGGAAAAAAATATTGATTTTAATGATTATTCAATATATAATATCATAAAATATAATAGGAGTATATTTTGATAGCAAAAGAAGGTTTTCCTTATGTAGTAATTGCAGGTGGTTTATTTCTACTTGTATTTTTCATCCCTAAGTGGGTTTTTACGTTGATATTTTTCTCGTTGACAGTACTGTTTTTGATCTTTTTCAGAGATCCAGAAAGGGATATACCTATAGAAGATGGTATTGCTGTTTCTGGAGCAGATGGAAAGATTGTTGAGATTTGTGAAGAGGAACTGGATGGTGAGAGATTTATAAAAATATCTGTATTTATGAATGTATTTAATGTACATGTAAATAGAGTCCCTTTGGATGGAGAGGTTGTTAGTGTGGTTCATAAGCCGGGTAAATTTTTAGCAGCTGATAAAAAGGAGAGTTCTTTTGAGAACGAACAGAATGTTATAACTATCAATTCAAAGTATGGGAAGGTTGTGGTTAAACAGGTTGCAGGATTTATTGCTAGAAGAACTGTTTCGTATGTAAATCCCGGTGATAAAGTAAGGCTTGGTGATAGGTTAGGGATTATAAAGTTTTCTTCAAGGGTTGACCATTATTTCCCTCTTGATGCAAAGGTGAATGTCAATCTAAATGATATTGTATATGCCGGCGAAAGTATACTTGTGAGGTTTCAAGTGGAGGAATCTTTTTAATGATACGTAGAAACCTTATATTTCCTAATCTCATAACGATTATGTCTATGTTTGCTGGATTTTATTCAATAGTTGCGTCGTTGAATGATATGTTTGTCGCAGCTGCTTATGCTATACTTGTATCATTTATCTTTGATGGTCTTGATGGTAAGATTGCAAGATTATTAAATGCCACCAGTGAGTTTGGTGTTCAATTAGACTCATTAAGTGATCTTGTTGCTTTTGGTGTAGCACCTGCAGTATTGGTATACAAATGGCTTTTGATCCCTTATGGGAGAATCGGCTGGATGGCTGCTTTCTTGTTCGTAGCCTGTGGAGCATTAAGACTTGCAAGATTCAATGTACAGGCGGGTAAGATTGATAGCTCATTTTTTGTCGGTTTACCTATTCCAGCTGCGGCTGGTGTTATTGCATCTAGTGTTTTGTTTGTTAAAGAATTTTTTGGAGATCCTTATTTCTTTTCAATACCTATAAGTTATGTTTTTTTGATATATTTTCTTGCATTTCTTATGGTTAGTAATTTCCCGTATTATAGTTTCAAAAAAATCGAATGGATATCTGTCAAGCCATTTAACATTCTTGTAATTTTTGTTCTATTCATCTTTATGCTTGGTTTATATCCACAAGTTATGCTATTCGTTTTTTTTACATCGTTTACCATTTCCGGAATAGTTTTAAAAGTGCTACGACTCCATAATAAAAAAGCTGTCTTTTCTGAGAATGGGACAAAACAGGTATAAGTATACCTAAAAGAATAGATAAAAAAGCCCCATCTCAGAAGAGATCGGGGCTTTTTTAGTATATAATATATAACAAAGGAGGCAATAAAATGAGTAGAAAGATTCTGATTTTTGATACCACTCTTAGGGATGGTGAACAGGCACCAGGATTTAGTATGAATGTTGAAGAGAAGTTGAAGATGGCACTGCAGCTTGAGAAATTGGGAGTTGACGTTATTGAAGCAGGCTTTCCTATTTCGTCACCCGGTGATTTTGAGGCTGTTAAACGAGTTGCCCAGTCAGTTAAAAAACCTATTGTAACTGGTCTTTGTAGAGCAAATTACAAAGATATCGAGGTAGGCTGGGATGCACTGAAACATGCTGTAAGACCAAGGATTCACACATTTATTGCAACTTCCGATATCCATATGCAGCATAAATTGAAAAAGTCTAAAGATGAGGTCTTGGCAATTGCTGTAGATGCAGTAAAATTTGCCAGAAATCTTTGTGATGACGTGGAATTTAGTGCTGAGGATGCAACAAGGAGCGATCTTGATTTTCTTTGTAAAGTTGTGGAGGAGGTTATAAAGGCTGGTGCTAAGACAGTAAATCTCCCTGATACTGTGGGTTATACTGTTCCTATGGAGTATGAAAAGATAATATCTACAATTATGAATAAAGTCCCGAATATTGATAAGGCTGTAATAAGTGTCCATTGCCATAATGATTTGGGTCTTGCTGTTGCAAACTCATTGGCTGCGGTTGTAGCAGGTGCTGGGCAGGTTGAATGTACAATTAATGGTATTGGTGAAAGGGCAGGTAATTGTTCTCTGGAAGAGGTGGTAATGGCTCTTTATGTTAGAAAGCCGTTTTTTGATGTTGAAGTTGGTATTAATACAAAAGAGATATATCGCAGTAGCCGTTTACTCACATCTATCACAGGTGTAGATGTTCAGCCGAATAAGGCGATTGTAGGTAAAAATGCTTTTGCTCATGAGGCTGGTATCCATCAGGATGGTGTTTTAAAAGAGAGAACCACTTATGAAATCATGACTCCTGAAAGTGTAGGTTATCCTTCAAACAAACTTGTATTGGGTAAGCATTCAGGCAGGCATGCATTTGTTGCAAGACTTAAAGAGCTCGGGTTTGAGCTGAATAATAATGAGATTGAGATAGCATTTGCAAAATTTAAAGAACTTGCTGACAAGAAGAAGGAAGTTTACGATGAAGATCTGGCAGCGATAATTGAAAATCAGATCACTACCCATAAAGAATTTTTTACACTTGAATACCTTAATTTTACCAGTGGTAATACTGCAATTCCTTGTGCCACATTACAGGTAATGAATGAAAAAGGTGATATTCTAACAGATGCTTCCATTGGTGATGGACCTGTTGACGCTACATTCAGGGCTATAGAAAGAGTTACAGGAGTTATCGGAAGATTGAAATCTTATAAGATTCAAGCTGTTAGTGCTGGAAAAGATGCACAAGGGGAAGTGTCTATTAGTGTTGAATTTGAAAAATCTGGTTACGATATCACTGGAAAAGGCTATTCTACAGATATTGTACAGGCGAGTGCCTTTGCATGGTTAAATGCTCTTAATAGATACCTATTGCGAAAAAATCTTACTAAAGAAGTTGACGAAAAAGGTGTATAGCAGAAGGGTGGAAACACCCTTCTATGTTTATATAACACTTATTTGACTATCTGTATAGATACCTTTGACAATCCTTTAATTTCCTTCTAATTATAGAGTGCTAAGTGACGAAGCAATCTCAATCTAAAATTGATCATTTTGAAAACGACGAAATAAATAATAAATTTCAAAATCTTAAAACATAATCTGATTGACAAATATTAGTAAATTTAAAAACCTCCTTTTATTGGCGGTAAAATGCTCTGAAGGGTGGATATACAATCCTTCACATGATCATATTTTTAAAAAAAATGATATCTTAATAGTTATGACAACATCTGAAGATAAAAATAAATTCGAAAAAAGCTTAAAACACTAAATCTATCTTAGATAAAATTTGTATAAATGATATTTTTTATCTAAAGTGTTATAATTCAAGAATACCATCTAACTAACAATTTTTTATAACATCGACTATCTTTTCTGCAATATCAGTAACTATTTTAACCAAAGGGTCTGAAAGTTTATCTCCGATATTTATACTATTTACCCCAATGGAAATTATATAAACCTCCCCTTGTATATAACCTAACTGAAATCCCAGCTTTAATAGATCTTTTAAACCGACGCCGTGGTAAGTAAAATTATTTTCTGGTATATCTTTAACTCTTTTTAAATTTACTTCCCCTGCCATCATTGTAATATCAGCATCAATGATAAATACCTTCTCATACTCACTAAAGTATAAAATATCTTCTGGCAAAAGTTGATTCAGTATTAAAAAATCAAAATCTTTTAAATAGTTTTTCAAAAGTAGTATCAAAAAGTTACCAATACCATCATCTTCCCTTATATCTGAACCTAATCCAACCAGCAGATATTTCATCTATTTAATCAACTTTCTTATCATTATACCATTATTATCATAAACCTTAATTTCAAAGGGGATTTTTCCTATGGCATGTGTGGAACATGACAAACATGGGTCAAATGAACGTATTAGTCCTTCAACTCTATTTAAAAAACCCTCTTTTATATCATCTTTTTTAACATATCTTTTTGCCGCCTGTAAAACTCCTCTATTCATCGCAAGATTATTATGTCCTGTGGCAATAATCAGATTTGCATTGGTGATAAGCCCATTTTTATCTACTTGATAATGATGAATCAAAGTACCTATTGGGGCCTCAGAGATTCCAACCCCTTCTGAAGCATTTACCGAAGCTACAGCCTTCACATGAACATTATAGGTTATATCTTGTTTCAGAATCTTGCCGATAGCCTCAAGGCAATAAATCATCTCAATGAGCCTTGCATAATGGTTCATAAACCCTGCATTACAGACATCACCCAATAATTTACGATACTCCGAAAGCTCTTTATTAGCCAATGGTGTGCCTATATTTTTAACGATATTCAATCTTGACAGAGGGCCTACCCGGTATATACCATCAGGGTAACCAAAACTTTTTAAATAAGGGGATTTTAAATAACTAAAACTTTCAACCTTCTCACCTATTATATTTTTATAGTTATAATGAGCTTTCTCTTCAAAGATAAGATTACCTTTACTATCTACAACTCTAAGTATACCATCATATAATTCAAGATTAGATTCGTTATAAAGTGCCATATGATATGTATCAAAGTTTACCAGATGTTCTATCTCATCTTTAAAATTAGGGATTACAGATTTAAATAGAGATATGCCGTAAAAAACCTTTTCTAAGTGTATATCTATATTTTCCATTATCCAGTTTGCTATCTCTTTATTAATGGGGTAAGCGACTCCCCCCGGTATGATATATTCAGGATGTACCCTTTTGATTCCTAATTTCTCAATTATCTGTTGTCCAAACTTTCTTAGTTCTATACCGAATTGAATAAGTTTTTTATCCTGCTGGGCAACCCCTGTAATATTTCTCAACGCAGGATCTGCATCAAAGCCAAACAGTATATCAGGTGCAGATAGGTAGAAAAAGCTTAATGCATGGGATTGTAGTATCTGTGCAAAATTTATCATTTTCCTCAAATTTATTCCAGCCTGAGGCACTCTAACAGCCATTATTTGGTCACAAGCTTTAGATGCAGCAATTAAATGACTTACTGGACATATTCCGCAAGTTCTTGCCATAAGCCTTGGCATCTCTGTAAAAGGTCTACCTTCACAAAGTTTTTCAAAGCCTCTGTATTGAGTTACATGAAACTGAGCATCCCTTACATCTCCATTTTCATCCAGAAAAATAGATATTTTAGCATGACCTTCTATACGTGTTACTGGATCTATAGATATTTTCATATACACCTCTACTTACCAAATCTTGTATATTGGGTTGACTCAAAAGGTTTATTTTCTATTATAGATTTTATAAATTGATAAAATGCATCCGCAGGTGGTGGACAGCCGGGCAAAAAGTAGTCGACATTTACCACTTCATGGACAGGAAAAACCTTTTCGAGAAGTTTCGGTACATTTTCTTTGTCTAACTCAGTGTGAATATCTGTATTTTTTAGATATCCACAATCTAAGACATCCGCTAATTTAAAGCTATTTCTCATAGAGGTTACATTTCTCGTGATTGCGCAATCACCTATAGATACAAGGTAGCTACTTTTTTTTCGTATCTTTTTAATCTTGTCAAGATCATCAACAGAGCTTACAGCACCCTCCACAAGGGTGATAAAAACCTCTTCAGGGAATTCCTTAAAATCCACAATAGGAGAATATACGATATCGAAATACTCCAATATCTCTAAAATCTTTTCATCCATATCCAAAAATGACATATGACATCCAGAACATCCGTCAAGCCATACCGTTGCAAATCTCTTTTTAACCATTATTTAGCCCCCCGCATAATGCTTAGATATGATAGAAAATCTCTTTTTTTGGAATAACCTACAGGTTTATTCTTTTCAAAAAGTGCACCTGTAGGGCATACGTTCACACATTTTCCACATCCTGTACAGCTTTCAGATGCTCCCCAAGGTTTGTCAAGATCGGTAAAAACATGGGCACTAAATCCTCTACCCTTAATATCCCATGTGTGGGCACCCTCTATTTCATCGCATACCCTTACACACCTCGCACATAAAATACATCGATTATGATCGATCCCAAAACGTTCATGGGAGAGATCCACCTCACACTTTGGGTATTTATTTGGGATCTCAAAATGATCTATACCAAGATCCACTGATAGATCCTGTAGTTCACATTGTCCATTTGCTATACAAACACTGCATATATGGTTTCTTTCAGCAAATATTAACTCTACAATTAATTTTCTGTATCTTTTTATCTCATCTGTCTCTGTAAGCACTTCCATCCCCTCTTCTATTTTTGTAACACATGAAGGTAGTAAACGGTTATTGACTTCCACCAAACAGACTCTGCATGCTCCAATGGGAGTTAATCCTTGAAGATGACACAATGTAGGTATATAAATACCGTGCTCTTTTGCCACTTCATAAACGGTCTGATCCTCTCTTCCAGAAAGATCTAACCCATTAATCTTTAATGTCTTTATCTTCATCCATATACTCCTTAAAATTTACATCTACCTGCAGGGCAATATCTATTTAATACATGTTCATAATACTCATCTTTAAAATATTTAAATGTGCTTAATACTGGATTGGGTGCAGATTGACCCAAGCCGCAGAGTGAAGTTCTCTTCATTAAATTACATAATTTTACCATCGTATTTAAATCGTTTTCTGTCCCTTCACCTTTAGTGATCTTATTCAGTATATCATAAAGCTGTAAAGTACCGGTTCTACATGGGACACATTTACCACAAGATTCTGTCATACAAAATTCCATAAAATACTTTGCCACATCCACCATGCAGGCTGTTTCATCCATCACAATAACACCTCCAGAGCCCATCATAGAACCCAAGGATATCATTGATTCATAATCTATTCTGGTATCTAAATACTCCTCAGGGATACATCCCCCTGATGGTCCCCCTGTCTGAACCGCTTTGAAACTTTTCCCATTGGGGATTCCACCACCTATATCGAAAATCAATTCCCTTAATGTGATCCCCATCGGTACTTCCACAAGTCCAGTATTCACAACATTACCCGCAAGAGCAAATACCTTTGTACCTTTACTCTTTTCAGTACCTATGGAACTAAACCATTCATACCCCAAATTTATTATGGGTGCTATGTTGGCATAGGTTTCAACATTGTTAATCAATGTTGGAAATCCTTTAACACCAAATTCGGCAGGGTAGGGTGGTCGTGGTCGAGGTGTGCCTCGTTTACCTTCTATTGATGATATGAGAGCAGTCTCTTCACCACATACAAACGCACCTGCACCAAGTCTTAATTCAAGGTTAAATGTAAAATTACTACCTCCAATATTTTTTCCAAGAAGCCCATAGCTTTCAGCCTGTTTTATGGCATTTTTCAGTCTTTTTATTGCAAGTGGGTATTCAGCTCTTACATATATATAACCCTGACTTGCACCTACTGCATAAGCTGCTATGGTCATCCCCTCTATTACACTATGGGGGTCACTTTCCAGTACAGACCTATCCATAAATGCCCCAGGATCACCCTCATCGGCATTACAGATAACATATTTCAGATCAGAGACCTTTTTAGCAACAGTACTCCACTTTAAACCTGTAGGATACCTCCACCACCTCTTCCGCGTAAGCCGCTTTTCATTATATGCATTATTACATCTTCAGGTGACATCTCATTTAATACATATAATAATGCTTTATATCCATCGTTTAAAATATAATCATCGATATCTTCAGGGTCTATTTTACCCGAATTTCTCAAGACTATTTTATACTGTTTATCAAAAAAAATTATCAGTTTGGTGGGGTTTTTGAATTAATTCATTTATTTTAGCCACCAATTGGTCGATGTTTAGCTCGGCGGCACCAATGATCTTATTTCCCGACTCTATCTTAATTAGAGGACCCTTACTACAAAGACCTATACATCCTACACCCTTTACTTCATAATCCGGAAATCTACCTTTTAGCTCATCAATCAATTTTTCACTTCCCAGAGCAAGACATCCTGCTGCAATACAGACATCTATTTCAACAGTTTTACACAATTTACCAAGTTTTACTTTATCCAATAATTCATCATAAAGCATATATCACCACCTTTTTGAAATCTCATCAATGGCATCCACGGTAGTGTTCCCTATAATTTCTCCATCTACCACCACTGCTGGTGCTATACTACATGCCCCTATACATCTCGCGGTTAGAAGAGAAACTTTATTATCCTTTGTGGTCTCACCTACTCTTATATTATACTTATCTTCAATATAATGTATTATACCACCAGCGCCTTTAATATAACATGCTGTACCGGTACATACCACACAGGTGTGCTCCCCTTTTGGCTTCAGTGTAAAAAAATGGTAAAATGTTACTACTCCATACACTTGGGAATAGGGTATTTTTAAAGATTCTGCCACAAATTTTATTGCATTATCGTCAATATACCCAAAATACTCCTGAACGGTGTGGAGCACTTCGATCAGCGAATCTCTATTATAGCCATATTTTTTCATAGTATTTTGAACTATTTTCCAACGTTTGTCTTCATTTGGTGGTGTTATTTTCGATCCATACATAAAAACCTCTTTAAATTTATAGATAAATTATAATATATTTTTTTGAATTTCCAATCCTTTTGTTAATCGAATAAAAATAAATAAACATTTTTTATCCTTAGAGATAAATCTATTGAAAAATCTCTACATAATCGATTAAATACTTAACCAATCTTCAGCTATCCTCAACTCTTTTTATGAGAATGCTTCGGCGTTCTACAAAAATATTGCAGTGATGGTTATAGGAGACTGTCACACTTACCTTCGGTATGCTCCCAGTAACTGTTTTTTTGTTTTTGAGAGCGAAGCCAAGCAATCTCACCTATAATTCAACATTCAATATTGTACATTATAATATTTCCTCAACTCAACCTCCAAATACTCACCCAATCTTTATCTTAACTTTATCCTTTAACTTTTAACTTGAGATCGCCACGCCCTTTTGGGGCTCGCGCGATGAAGCCACAGGATGGTCATTGCAGAGCCACCTATCCAAACTATCTCAATACATCTATCCCTGGCAAACTTCCAAATTCTATATATTCAAGGGATGCACCACCACCTGTTGATATATGGGAGATTTTATCGGCTACACCAGCTTTTTTCACTGCACTTACCGAATCTCCACCACCAACGACAGCAGTTATACCTAATTTTGCTAAGGTGTTTGCAATTGCAAATGTACCTTTATTATAGTTCTCATTTTCAAATACACCCATAGGGCCATTCCATAGAACGGTTTTAGCACTTACCAACTCTTTATTAAAAAGATCTATCGTTTTATTTCCGATATCAAGTCCCATAAGATTATCAGGTATATTTACCTCAGAGATATATACAGGTTCTCCACCAAATTCTTCAGAGCAGACATGGTCAACAGGGAGAACGATACCAACACCTTTTTCTTCTGCTAATTTTAAGGTTTCTTCCACCACTCCAATATACTCATTCTCTACCAGAGAGTTGCCAACAGAATAACCTTTAAACTTCAAGAAAGTATAAGCCATCGCACCGCCGATTATAATTTTATCAGCAAGATTGATAAGACTTTTAATCACACCGATTTTATCACTCACCTTTGCTCCACCTAAAATGGCAACAAAAGGCTTTTCAGGATTTTTTAGTAACCTTTCGAAATATTCTACCTCTTTCTGTACCAAAAATCCTGCTGCCTTTATCGACATTATCTCTGGCACACCATAAACGGAAGCATGTTTACGATGGCATGTTCCAAAGGCATCGTTTACATAAACCTCTGCCAAAGAAGCCAACTCCTTTGCAAACTCAGGTAGATTCTTCTCTTCCCCTTTGTAGAACCTGAGATTTTCCAGTAATAAAACTTCACCTTCTTTCAATGAATCAATCTCTTTTTTTACTTTATCACCTATAAAATCATCAATAAATTTAACAGGGAAAAACTTGTCTGTAATATAATCAGCTACAGGTTTCAGAGAGAATTCTGGTTCAGGCTGACCTTTCGGTCTACCAAGGTGGGATCCCAAAATCAGCTTCGCACCACTATTTCTTAGATAATTAATCGTTGGAAGGGCTTCAACAATACGAGTATCATCTTTTATTACACCATTTTTCAGTGGCACATTGAAATCTACCCTTAAAAAAACATTCTTCCCTTTTACATCGATCGATTCAACTGTTTTAATCACATTTTCCTCCTGATATAAAGATGAAAATAAAGGGGTATAGCCCCCCAATTTTATAATACCTTAGTAATTAATTCAACAATCCTGTTGGAGTATCCCCATTCATTATCATACCAGCTAAACACCTTAACACAATTCCCATCTATTACCATTGTAAGTGATGAATCGAATATGGATGAATGAGGATTGCCATTAAAGTCGCAAGATACCAATTCTTCAGAGACATACTGTAAAATCCCCTTCATTTCACCTTCTGCAGCTTCTTTAATTGCTGCATTTATCTCATCCTTTGTAACATTTCTTGATAAGGTGCAAGTCAAATCAACAATTGATACATTTGGAGTAGGAACCCTAATAGCAAGTCCATCAAGCTTACCTTTTAAATCTGGTAATACAAGTCCAACAGCTTTTGCTGCACCGGTAGAAGTAGGTATCATGGAGAGTGCGGCAGCCCTTGCCCTTCTTAAATCTTTATGTGGTAAATCGAGGATTCTCTGGTCATTTGTATAAGAGTGGATAGTTGTCATCAATCCATGGAGAATGCCAAATTTATTATGAATTACTTTAGCAACAGGTGCCAAGCAGTTTGTAGTGCAAGAAGCATTTGAAATTATATGATGTTTGGTTTTGTCATACATATCGAAATTTACACCAAGTGCGACAGTTATATCTGGATCCTCTGCTGGAGCGGAAATAATAACTTTTTTAGCACCAGCTTGAATATGTTTTATCGCATGCTCTCTTTTTGTAAATACACCTGATGATTCAAGAACCACATCAACACCAAGATCTTTCCATGGTAGCTGGGCAGGGTCTTTGATTGCATACACTTTAATAGATTTACCATTAACTATCAAATTATCATCTTTATAAGAGACTTCAATATCAGCTATACCATGAACAGAATCGTATTTTAATAAGTGGGCAAGTGTTTTAGCGTCAGTCAAATCATTAATTGCTACAAAATCGATATCAAGCTTTTTTGCAAATGCTGCTCTAAAGGCACATCTACCAATTCTACCAAATCCGTTAATTGCTACTTTCAAACTCATTACTTTCCTCCTTTTTTTCTAACATATTTTTTATATATAATATTTGACTACCTAAAAAGTCAAAAACTTTTTTCAATTCCTCATCTTCGATCGTCTTTTTGTTACTGATAATATTATACAATCTTTCAATGGAATATACAGATTTTTTTGATAATTCCTCCATTTTATCCCTATATTCATCATGTTTTTTTGTATAATTTTGAATTGTTGTAAGAGCTTTATTTAATTTTATCTCAAGTTCTTTGTTTCTGGTTCTTAATTCAAGTAACTCATTTATGGTATCCTGTTGTAAAAATGTATTTAAAACCTTACTTATTTTACTTATCTTATCCTTCGCTTTCTCATATTCATCGGATAGTTCATAATAAGCTTTTTTCAATTCGTTAATTTCACTAATCTTTTCCAAATTTTTCTTTGTAATAGTGGAGAGCTTCTCTTCAGATATCTTCAATGAATTAATAAGTTCATACTGTTCTGATATATCATTGAGATATTCTCCATATTCAATAATGACACCATTTTCATCAAAAATCGGATATAATGTCTGTTCAAATACCATCTTCTTACCATTTTTATCGATATTTATATGCTGTTTGACTGGGGCTTTAGTCTCTGCCACCTCTTTAAATTTACACCACGAACATGGTTCTGAATTATTGAAAACAATCTTGTAACATTTACTTCCCACAAGTCTTGGGAGATTATTTTCATCTACAAAATTTCCAAGTGCCCTGTTTACATTTGTTATGTCGTAGCTAAGATCCATAGAAAAAAAAGGCATATTGAACCCATCTATTAGTTTAAGCATTTTTTGACGACTTTTTCTGAGTATATTTACACTATCTGTGAGACTCTCTATTGTGGATATCTTATTATTCAATTCATCTTCTAATCTTCTTTTTTCGTTATCTTTTATTGCCAATTCCTTTTCACATACCGAAAGTTCATCTCTCAAGAAATCTATCTCTTTATTTAATTGTACCACTTCACCTTTAAGTTCCATCAAGTTCTCAAAAATCACAGATACAAATTTATTTAGATATTCCCCTTCATTATTATCCTGCAATATAATTACATACTTGGCATTATAAATCTCTATCCTAAAAAAATAAAATAGTAATATCTCATGCTCCTTTCTAAAAACATGGAAGCTGCACTTTTCATCATATAAATATTTAGTTAAAAGATCAGGGACTTTGGTTTCAACAAACTTACCATTATTAAAATATTTAAATTTCTTTTCATCTTGGAAATATACAAAAAGATTGGTAAATTCTTCAAAACCAAGATAGGTTAGTATCTGTTCAATCTGAATCATATAAATAATCCTTTAGAAAAAACATAACAATCCACTTTCGCAGCCCCTGCATCTTTTAATGTCTTGGCACATTCCCTTATGGTTGCTCCTGTAGTCATTATATCATCAACTAATAAAATTTTCAAATCAAATAATTCTTTTTTTGGTGAAAAAGCATCCTTTATATTTTCTTTCCGCTTACTTTTCTTAAGTTTCCATTGATATTCAGTATATCTAACCCTTTCAAGTAAAACTTCGTATTTTATACTATAAACTTTTGATATACGTTTAGCTAAAAATTCTGCAGGATGGACAAACCTCCTGAAATGTCTCCAAAAGTAAGATGGCACACTTGTTACAATATCATAACGCTCCAATTTATACAATCTTTTACTAAACAATTGATCTAGTAATTTTACACCATTTAAATTGTATTCAAATTTTATCTTTTTAAGTAAAATTTTCACTATCCCAGAATACCAAAAAGGTATAAATAATTTATTATAGTAATTAATGTTAAAGCAATTTTTACAAATTTTCCCATTTATGCTCAAAGGGTAGCCACATTTTTCACAGCTACTATGGACATAGGGTATATGAGCAATACAGTCTTCACAAACAGTTCTATTTATGGATATTTTTTTGTCACATCCGATACATTTAGAATAAAATATCTCATCCAACATAATAAATTATAACATAATTATTGACAAAAAGTCAAACACCATATATTACAAACTACATATGGGGCTGTAGCTCAGCTGGGAGAGCGCATGAATGGCATTCATGAGGTCAGGGGTTCGATCCCCCTCAGCTCCACTGGTTAGTAATACTGTATATAGAATAGAAATCAAACTATAGAATAGGGTTTGAGATTTTAAAATTAAAACACTTAAAGCAAGAGAAAACTCATGAAATTTAAACAAATGCTTGTTGAAAAAAGATCCAATAAAAATAAAAAAGCAATTGCAAACCTTTCTTTTTAAAGACCTAGCAGACAGATGGTTCCAAATTAACAGTCTAGGATGGACACAAAAACACAAAAAACTATCATGTATAGACTGAAATGCTATATTTTGCCAGCTCTGGAGGGTAAAAATATTCAGGATATTACAAAGCCTGAAATTATTCTCCTTCTCTAAAAAATAGAACTTACTGGCAAAATTGAAACTGCCAGAAGAAGTTACAGAATCATTAATTCCATTCTTTCTTATGCCATGGATCTGGAACTGTTAGATATAATTCCAACTCTTAAACTCAAGTAATATCTTCCTGCACACTGCGATAAATCATTATCCTGTTAAATTTAATTCTGTATAAAAAGTAAGCTTTTAAAAAAATAGACATATATCCCAATATAATGGAAAGGTATAAGCATGAGGAAGAAGGCAATAGAGAACCTTAACTGGTTACAGGGTGCAAGGATGGAATCGGTAGAGGCATAATATAACCTAACTCTTTATAAACCCTTGAGGATAAAGCCTTTATGAAAATTTACATAAAATACTTGACAATAACCTCCTTTCTATTATATATGCATTATATGGCTTGCAAAAAATGTACTACCACAAATTCTTTTCCAGATATTAGCGGCAAGGTTATAGTTTACGCTGCTCATGACTATATGCTTGATAAGTTTCAGTCCATCTTTGGGGATTGTTACGATATCAAACGATTTACCGATTATCTGATTTTGGAAGCCCCTTTTAAAGAATTAATCGACTCCATAGCTACCAATGATGTTTTTACCGAAACAGAGCTCGAAAATATAATGGTTATGACTATGGAGAAGGATGAATCGCTGACTTTTAGTTTGTTTAAGAAAGCTAAGCCTTTAAATTATTGGATTGCTCTTAATAAAGCTTCAGATCTAAAATGGATTCTGGATAATTATAGTATAGTTATTTGCTTTCAGCCCATTGTGGATATCAAAAGTTTAGATATTTTTGCCTACGAATGTCTCGCTAGAGGTGTTAAAAAAGATGGTTCTCTCATGATGCCTAATATTATGTTTGAGCAGGCAAAGAAATCGGATAACCTATTTAACCTTGACAGGCAGTGTCGAATGTCGGCAATAATAACAGCTAAAAACAAAAACGTAGATAAGAATATTTTTATAAATTTTACACCTAATTCTATTTATAATCCTGAGTACTGTCTCCGGGATACTGTAGGCCTAGCCAGGGATATAGACTATGATTTTTCCAGAATCGTTTTTGAGGTTGTAGAGAGTGAGAGGGTGGAGAGTGTGTCCCATCTGAAAAATATTTTTAATTATTATACGAAAATGGGATTCAGAGTGGCTCTTGACGATGTTGGGTCTGGATATTCTTCTCTTAATATGCTTGCTGAGTTAAAACCGCATTTTATAAAGATAGATATGAATCTCATTAGAGATATCCATAAGGATGAAGTAAAGAAGGCAATTGTCTGTTCTCTCGCAGATATTTCAAAAAAGATCGGTGCCACAACATTGGCTGAGGGGGTAGAAACTGATCTAGAGCTAAATACTGTTAAGGAATGTGGAGTAGATCTGGCTCAGGGCTATTTGTTCGGTAAACCATCTATTGAGCCCCAGAGGTCTTTGGCGCTCGGAAGTTAATCCAACTTTTGGAGCCAATATTCGAACATTTATTTTTATGTTTTTTTAAGCTCCTATTTGTCCAATTCCCCTTCCTAAGGTATTCTTATTATTTTAAGCTGCAGTGAGAGGGGGTGAGTTAGCATAGTATAACCTCTATGGTAGAGAGTGAGGAGGATTTAAAATGTATGAATAAACATTTGAAATCCTCCTTTCTATATACCTTAGACACAATATTATTCTAACTCTCTTGGCTTTCTGTTTTAAAGGCTGGCTATGTATCGAAAGCTGATTCAGGTTTGTGCTGATGGTATCAAAAACATCCTCTCACTTCTCAATGATATGTAGACTCTCTGACCTGGTGAGATATTGAGTTTCCGGAATGCATAGTCAGATAGTTCCACATCAATAAGCCTTGTGGAATTATCTACAAGGATTGTTACAATATAATAGGAGCCCTTATAAAACACATGCTTTATGCTTCCTGTGAGCATATTATCCTGATCCTTTCTAATAAGGTCCTCTCTTAGTATCATTACATCCTCTGATCTTATGCCCGCAATTAATCTGTGATCTGTGAGAGAATTTAAAAAACCGTAATCTTTTCTAACAGAGAGTTTTGTATTTAGCTCCTCACAATAGACAGTGAATGTATCTGTATCAGTATGGATAAGCTCTGTCTCAAAGAGGTTTCTGATACCAAAGAATTTTGCAACCTCAAGGCTTTTTGGTATCAATGAGTCTGATTTCCTGCCTGTCTGGTGTAGCTTGCCATCGATTAAGATGCTTATAGTATCGCCCAGAAAAAAGGCCTCCTCTATGTCATGGGTTATCATCAGTATTGTAAGCCCATACCTCTGCTGTAGTTCCTTTATGAGAAACCACAGTTCGTGCTTTAATCCCTCATGGAGCGCCGAAAGAGGCTCATCAAGAAGCAGGTATCTATAGCCAGGGGCGATAGCCCTAACCAATGCCACCCTCTGCTTTTCCCCACCGCTTAGCCCTTTTATAGACCTGTTAATAAGATGCCTGATCCCAACGGCCTCAATTATCTCATCTGCTATGTTTTGGTCCATACCACCCTTACTACCCTTTATCTTTAACCCGTAATAGATGTTATCCCTTACACTCAAATGTGGAAACAATGCAAGGTCCTGCGGAACATAGGAAAATCCTCTTTTTTCCACAGAAAGGTTATCGATCCTTTTACCATCCAAAAGAATTTCACCCTTTAAAGGTCTTCTGAAACCTATAATGGATTCAAGTAGCAGAGTCTTTCCACTGCCTGTTGGACCGATGATTACATGACACTCATTGTCTTTAATAGTCAATGAAACATTTTTTAAGGTAAAATTACCCACTCTTACAGAGATGTTTTTTACTTCAAGCATCTTGTTTCCTCGCAAGAAGTCTCACCCCATAGAGGATGGTAAGGGCGATTGAAATGAGTATCATTATGAGTACCACTGTTCCCTCTATGTCTGCAGTGGCAAGTCTCATGAATATGGCAACTGGTAAGGTTTCTGTCTTCATTGCCATTGAACCTGCAATAGTGATTGTAGCGCCGAACTCTCCGATTGCCTTTGCCCATGTAAGGATCCCACCTGCGATAACCCCCCTTTTTGATAGTGGAAGGGTTACGGTGAGAAATGCCTCCATAGGTGATGCACCGAGTGAACGGGCAACATCTTCATATCTTTGAGGGATTTCATCCATCGCAGCCTTAATGAGCCTTGTTGCGATCCCTACTGTAGTAACAAATTGTGCAAGGATAATGCCATATGCAGTAAAAACAAAACTAATAGTATTATCCTGAATCCACATACCGATTGGGGTATTAAAAAAAATAAGGAGCATTGCACCGAGTGCTGCTGGAGATACAATCATAGGGAACTCAAGGATTGTATCTATCAGTTGTTTCCCTTTAAAATCGAATCTTGAAAGGGCATAGGCAGCCGGCAGGGCAATCACGATAGACAACACTGTTGCAACCGTGGCAGCAATCAGGCTAATCTTAATTGAATAGAGGATCCTTTCTGATAGAAGGGCCTCCATAAAGAGAGACCCTTTATAAAAGTAAAATAAAGAAAGCACCAGACCTAAATAAAGGAGAAAGACCGATATGGCAAAAAATATTGAAAGTCTTTTGAATGTCATTGTTTGATCCAATTCCCTGAGAATTCAGGCTCCCCACCGATTTCTAATTTTTTCCCCGCAAAGTTAAAGGCTTCTTTTTCTGATGCCTGATATCCGTATTTCTTGAAGATATTTTGGCCTTGTGTTGAAAGCAAAAAGTCTATAAATTCTTTAGCCCTTTCCCTATTTTTGGAATAGGTTATCACACCTGTCTGCCCTGCACTTATACGGACTATTTCATCAGGCTTTAGCTTTACTATCTCTGTTTTATCAGGATTCCAGCCTTTCATGAAATCAAAGCCTAAAATAGCATCCACTTGATTTAGTATTAGATAGGAAAGTAGTTTTGGGACATCATCAGCATAGGTTACGACCTTTTTCTGTAATTTAGATATTTCACCTGGAGAAAGGCTTCTGTCAAAAATTTCTGCTGCAAGCATCCCTATATAAACATTCTCCGGATTTGCCATAGCAAATCTCACATCATCCCTTAACAGGTCTTTAAGCCCTTTAATATTTTTTGGGTTACCTTTGTGGACAACTATAACAGGCACAGCATAAGCAAAACTTTTGATGGTTTCCCTTTGTACAACACCCTTTTTCACTACTTTATCCATAATGTCAGAGGATGGAACAACAAAGACATCGCCCTGTTTTGTCAGAATTGCTTGGGACATAACAGTCTTCACCGAACCATAAGCTGCGTAGACTCTTGTTCCTGTCTTTTTTTCATAGAGACTGACAATTTCATCCATCGGTTTTTTAAACGCAGCTCCGGAGAATAATTGTAATTCCTCTGCAAAAACTTTGCTTGAAAATAGAAAAAAACTCATTAACCCTATAAAAAAGATAGAAATATTACGTTTCATAGTTTCTTCTCCTTTTTTTATAACTTTAAAATATCACTTACGGTTAACTCAATGAGCACAGGGACAATATCTCTCACACCCAAAAATCTCAGCAATTCCTGCCACTGTTACCCCATAAAAGATAACAGGCTTATTATCCAAAAATGTTTTAATCGTCTTGTTGACAGAAGTAGACCCTGTTGCCAGTATGATGTCGCACCATGATAGCACCTCATCAGTTTTTTCAGGACCCTCAATGATAATGCCGTATTTCTCTTTGCCAATATTGTCTTCATCGAGATCAACAACCCTGATATGAAAATGCCTTGAAAGCTTATCCAACATTGCAGGTTGAAAGCCCACAAATGCTATCTTTG
Organism: Deferribacterales bacterium; assembly: GCA_036574145.1. Taxonomy (GTDB): domain Bacteria; phylum Chrysiogenota; class Deferribacteres; order Deferribacterales; family Calditerrivibrionaceae; genus Calditerrivibrio. Next base: position 18,867 of record JAINCL010000151.1, read on the forward strand.
GATCTCCATATAACTTTTTTATATGTTCAGACAGTTGTTCTGCGCACAACTCAGGCTCTTTATCCTTACAGTGAATTGTTTTTGATATATAATCAAAGTGTCGCATTACCGCGTTAAGAGTTGCAATAAACACTGCTCTCTGAAAATTATTTGAGAGAGGCAGGTCAAGTATATCTTTGATTGAACCCTTGAAGTCACCCGGCATATCCGTATAAGCCTGCCCCTTACTTCCCCTGAATGTGGCCTCTACCATTACCTCTTTGCCCTTAAGCAATGGGAAATCATCCCTACATGTATTCTCCCCTATGGCTTCATGCGGGGATAAAGTTCTT
>JAINCL010000152.1:0-1000 GCA_036574145.1 Deferribacterales bacterium
TAATAATCTTTTAGCATCTGGAATTTCATAAAAATGTTCTGAAAATATGCGAATAACACTCTGAAATACAATTTCATCATCTTCTAAAGTTGAAGTGCTTCTAACTGTGTTTAATACATCTGGTAAAAATCTCTGGTGCTTTTGGAATTTTATTAAAATGATCCCTTAATATCTCAATTAAAACCATACTCATAGTTTCATCTGTCTTACCATATCCATAAGATTCATACAATTCTGTAAATATCTTTCCTGCATTCGGAATTTTATCAAAATGGTGTTTTATTATTTTAGTAACACTGTTTATTCCATCCAAATCTTGATCACGGAAAAGGTTTTCAATGATTTCTGCAACATTTGGAATCTTATCAAAATGCTTATCTCTCACATCCACAACGCGATATCTTACATGTGAATCTTTATCACTGGAAAGTTTTTCAATAATCTCTCCTGCATTTGGAATCTTATCAAAATGTTTGCCCATAACCTTCAAAACCTCTGCTCTTATATCATCATCTCTATCAAAACTATATTTTTCAACCAATTTTGGGGCGCCAGGAATGTTGTCAAACTCTGAAAATAAGAGAGTATATGGATACACAATGCTGTCTCTATCCTTGCCCCAATCGTGTGATAGGTATTTACTTTTTTCACATCTTCACGAAATATATACAAAATCAAAAATGCGAAAATAAGTCCTAATAATAGTGGAATAATAAAAGATAGGTCCATCTTTATAATGAGGATGTTAAAAGATATGATGCCTGATTTTTTGTTACAACGGTAACATAGTTGTTGTTTCCATTGCTTACCCCTGTTATACCATTCCATGCTCCATCATTTTTTCATATGCATCATAATCTCTTCAATCAATCTGATTGTTCTATAGTTATCGTTGACACACAAATATGGAGTTGTAATCAAGTCACTATACCTATAACTTCTATGCGCATTCACATCATATCTTGCTATTCCAATCAGTTTTGAGTATTCATTTTGTTAT
>JAINCL010000021.1:0-9846 GCA_036574145.1 Deferribacterales bacterium
AGAAGAGCTTGAAGCTATTAATAATCCAGAGGATGAATCAAAAGGTAAAAGAAAGATACCTTTTTCTAGAGAGCTTTATATAGAAAAAGATGATTTTAGAGAAACTGCAGAAAAAAACTTCTTTAGACTCACCCCCAGTCAAGAAGTAAGACTTCAGTATGCATACTATGTAACCTGCACAGGTTTCAAAAAGGATGATAACGGAAATATTATAGAAATTTATTGTGAATACGATCCAGAAAGTAGAGGTGGATGGACCAATGATGGTAGAAAAGTTAAAGGGACAATTCATTGGGTTTCGGCTAAGGATGCAATTAATGTGGAATTGAGATTATACGAACATCTATTTTTAAAGGAAAATCCTGAAGATGTTGAAGAGGGTGAAGATTTCACTAAAAATATCAACCCAAATTCTCTAACAATAAAACTTGGTAAAGCTGAACCATTTTTGAAAGATTCCCCAGATACACACTTTCAATTTTTACGTATCGGATATTTTAGAAAAGATGAGGATTCAAATAATGAAACCCTTGTCTTTAATAAAACAGTAGGATTAAAGGATAGTTATAAAAAACGGTAACAAATTAATATGTTCTTGGTAAAAAAATTATTAACATATTTTATCCTGCCACCGGGTATATTTATAGCTTTTTTTATCTTTCTATCTTTCTATTTAAAGAGGAGATGGGTTAGAAATATATCCTTATTTTCGGGATTAACTTTATACCTAATATCAATAACACCGATAAAAGATCTTTTACTATACCCTTTAATTAAACATTATCAAACTAACGGTTGTAAGGGGGATATTGTAGTGGTCCTGGGCGGTGGAGTTTATGGAAATGGTGAAATAGGCGATGATCCTGCCAAAAGATTGTTAAAAGCCTACGAAATTCATAAAAGAGAGGCTGCTCCAATGGTTTTATCTGGAGGAAGGGTCAGCGAAAAATTACCTATTGAAGCTGATATAATGAGAAATATTTTAATAGGATTGGGTGTCGATAAAAATAAGATCGATGTCGATAATGAAAGTAAAGACACATTGGAAAACGCCAAATATGTTGCTAAAATCATAGGACTAGATAAAAAGATTATTTTAGTAACTTCTGCATACCATATGAAACGGTCTGAAATGCTTTTTAAAAAAGTTGGGTTTAAAAATCTCTGCACAGAAGCTGCAGATTTCAAATTCGATGGTAATTATACCTTCTACGATATCCTTCCCACTACATGCAATTTAAACACCTCTTCTAAAGTGCTTAAAGAATATTTAGGTATAATCTTTTATTATATCTTTGGTTAAATAAGAACTTACTATTTCTTATTCTCTTTATCATTAAATCTCTTTAAAATTTTATCCCTAAGTATACCAGCAGCTCTCTGCGGTGATACACCTTCATCATTTGCAATCTTTTCTACGAATTTCACCAATTCTTTTTTAAAATTTTGATCCACGGCACATGGCAATGCCAATGTTGAATGACATCTTTTACAATTCCTCAAAGCCAAAAGTTCATAAATATCACTAAAATCCATGATCATGAAATTACAATCAGCTGCATGAAAAGGGACATCCGTCCTATCTATAAATTCACTAAAATTGGCAAAAACAACACCGCATGAACATGCTTTTGGAAAAATATGACTCACTTCATCACAAATACGATCAATAATCTCTTCTTCATTCATATTAATATCTTATTAAAATTTTTTTATAGGCTCAAATGCTTTAGAAAGGGGTAATGGATCTCCATACCTTTCTAATTCCATCTTAGTGATTATTTTTTCTTCAATCAGCTTTCCAGATGGATCAAATATTTTTAATTTATATTTCTCCACAGAAGAAGCGTTAATAAAATTGAAAAACATAATAATTACAATCACAACAAAAGCCCCATACCAATAGGGCATATATTCGCCACCGAAATATCTACTAAACTTTTTCATTTTGTAAATATATATCAATTTATTGTAAAAATCAAGGGGAGTTTTAATTAATTTTATAGTTATTGATATATATTTATCCCCTCATCTACTCACCAACTTAACCACTCAACTAATCATCAATCTCCTAAACATAAATCTTGAAAATAATAATTTTTTTATATATATATTAATTATGAATTTTGTATTTGACTTGGATAACACTATCTACAATCAGGATCAAAAGGTTCTCGATATCATAGATGACAACATCAATAGATTCATGACCAAACATCTTGGTATCGATGAAACTTCTGTGGATGAATTAAGACAAAGGTATCGTAAAGATTATGGTATCACCTTAAAAGGTCTGATGCTACATCATAATGTAGCACCTTACGATTATCTTGAATTTGTCCATAATCTTGATTATAAATCGATACTTAAGAAAGATGAACAACTTTATAGGATATTAAAAGATATACCCCATAAAAAATATATATTCACAAATGGCTCAAAAAAACATGCGATAAATGTACTCTCAAATTTAGGCATTTTAGAACTATTTCAAAAAATTATATCTATAGAAGATACAGATTATACACCAAAACCATCCATAGAAAGCTTTAATCTGCTGTGTAGCAACTTAAAAATAGAACCAGGAAATTCATTTTTTATCGACGATATGATTGAAAATATAAAAACAGCCTCTAACATAGGATTTAAAACCATCCATATCGACCCCACAGGAATGAGCAATATTGGAGACTTTACATTCAAGAATATCTATGAGATCGAAAAACTAACAAAGGTGCTACAATGAAAAATAAACTCACCACCACTTACAACTATTTCTCCCACAATCTCCGAACCTGTACATCCACCATTGTGGCTACTTTGGAAGCGTTAAAAATGGAGATTATAGAGATAGATAGCGAAGAGATGCAAAGCGTATATGAATCATCTTACCTAATCGATATTTTAGATGCATCTTTCAGTATCTGTTTAAACCATATTTTAGAGGTTAATGATGATGAACTAAACTATGAACTCAATCTGTTAAATTTATTACATAAATTTTTAGAAGAACAGAAGCAGTTGATTAATCTCTCTGAGTTAACAGTTACAATTAATGATACCGAACTAACCATAAAAAAAGGTGGCTTCGCCATAAAAAACCTACTTCAATTGATACTATTTGAAGCTATTAAAAATTCCAGTGAAGAGTTACATATAAATTTAGATGACAATAACAATAAGATAATTATAACCATACCAAAACCAAAAGACAACCCCCATAACATTTTTGAGATATTTCATGAAATCTTTAATAAAAAAGGGATAACTTTTAACTACAATAAAAACAGATATATTTTGGAGTTTTAAATGAAAGTGTTGCTATCTGATGATGAACTTAGACTGAGAAAGGTTATTGTATTACATCTGAAAAAACTTAATTATGAGGTTATAGAAGCCAGTAACGGTTTACAGGCTGTGGAGATGGCAAAAAATAATAACCCGGATGTAATAGTTCTCGATATCATGATGCCGGAAATGGATGGGCTTACAGCATGTAGAGAGATAAGAAAAATAGAAGGATTTGAGAATAAACCGATAATAATGCTTACAGCCAAAGCCACCGAATCAGATATTCAGGAAGGGTTAAAAAATGGTGCCTCCGCATACCTCACCAAACCCTTTAGTCCAAAAGAATTGGTTGATAAAATTGAGGAACTTATTAAAAAATGATGAATGTATCGTTTTTAGGTAATAATGTTCTAAGCACAGATCTAAAAATTATGTTAAGAGATGTGGTTTTACCATCTCTAACATCACATGCTGAACTATTTATAGTTTCTGTAGAATCACCCTCAGACTTGAATAACATACCCAAAAAATTTGAAAAACCTGCTGTACTATATACCATGAGAAATGATTCCATACCTCCAGCTATTATAAAAAATTATAATTTCTCGGCTGTTATCAATGCATCAATGCCAAAAGAGGTGATTGTAAAAAAATTAACCACAATCTACTCACAAAATTCAGGTAAAACTGTTGATGAACATGAGATGTTCAAGGCAAAGGTATTAGCCAAAGCTGAAAATATACCCCCTCTACCCGCTATTGCACAAGAGCTACTAAAATTAACAAGGAACGATGAAACATCATTAAAAAAGATTATAGATAAAATCAAAACAGATCAAGGGTTTTCTGCCAAAATCTTAAAACTGATCAACTCCCCTTTTTATGCACTAAGAAAAGAGATAACTTCCATCGATCAGGCATCGATGTTAATAGGTGCAGCTACAATAAAAAATATAGTATTATCGATATCCATCGAATCTTTTTATCAAAAAAATTTTTCATATTACAAGATGAGTGGAACTGAACTCTGGAAGCACAGCTTAGAAACAGCAGTATTAGCAGAATCGATTGCAAAAAAACTAAGATTAGATTCCGATGCAGCTTACCTTGCTGGTCTTATGCATGATATAGGTAAAATAGTTTTGGTAGATTTTTTAACTCAGGAGATTAACGATTATAACGACGAAAAAAATATTTTAGGTATAACCCATCAAGAGGTATCTTCCATAATATTATCCAAATGGGGGTTAGCGACAACAATAATCTCAGCAGTGGAGGAGCATCACAATATCTCCTCTGAGGTAATTAATCGGGTTATCTTTTATGCCAACCAATTATCCCATAAAAAAAGCAGTGATGAAGAGCTGATCAATCAGATCCTCACCGATTTAAAAATAAATCTAAACGACATAATAGAAATTTTCAATATGGAAAACAATAATGATCAAACTACTTGAATTAGTTAAAAATATACTCCTTTCAGATTCTATTCACTCATTCTTAAAAAATCTCCAGATCTATTTTGAGTATTATAAGATCAAAAAATTTATTATTTGGGAGGTTGAGAATAATTTAGCTACACCTTTATACTCATCTGTTGAAGAGGAGTTATACCTATGCGATATATTAGATTTAGGTTTCAACGAGATAGAATGCTCCGATTCAGTTTCACCTATCCCTCTATCAGATAACCTTATGATTTATAAACCTCTATTTTTAATATACAAAAATTCTATCCTGCTTGCAATTTCAATATGCGAAAAAACAAGCTACAGTTGTAAAGATTTTTATGAAATCTCAGATCTTTTAGCCCAGAAATATTACGATTTAAAAGCCAATGAATCAAGATTACAGATTTTCACAGAATACCAGAAAAAGATAGATTTTATAAAAAAGGCAAGTGAAATCTTAAGGGACCTGGAAATAGAAAATATTATTACCAGATCTCTATCCTTCTTTATGGAGATTTTTGAATCTGAAGCAGGTGTGGCAAAACAGAACGATAACTACTATACCATTGGATTTTCAGAAGAGGATATGGAAAAAAGTATTTTTATTAATGAAACCCCTTTAATAGACTATTTAAAGGCTATTGAAAGAACTGAATATATAGATATCGGGATAACTTCCAATAAATTTATCATTAATAACCTTTTTATTATTTATGAACCAAAGATAGACCTGAAAGTTGCCATTTTCAATCTCAAATCTAATTTTTATCCCGATAAAGAATTTTCAGAGATCATATCCCATATAACCTCAATAGCAGTGGAAAACGCCATTAATCACAAGAAAGAGGTTATGTTAAAGATCGAAGAAACAGAGATGAAAACCACCGCAGATATTTTAAATAGATTTGTTAATAAAGAGATATCATTTTCAAATCAAATTGTGGAAATTTTCGGGGTAAATTATCCTGCCAAACAGACCAGTGGAGATTTCCTTAATCTATTCCATAAGGGTGATCGATTAGTAATGGTTCTTGCAGATGTTTGCGGAAAAGGTTACTCAGCTGCTGTTATAACCGTTGCCCTATCTACCATGTTTGACCAATTAAAAGATGCAGATGTAGTATCACCAGCAACATTTGCCAAAAGACTTACTGATTTTCTCCTTAATAAAAGATTGGACGGCAGGTTTGTGACACTTTTTATGGCTGAAATATCTTTAAATGAACATACCATGAAATATATTTCCCTAGGACATGAGCCGGTTTACCTTAAAATCGATAATAAATTACAATCCCTCACATCAGAATATATGCCATCAGGTATTATTTCTGAGGATTATAAAGATACTCAAATCAACATACCTCCACAGTGTTCCATATTTGTTTACAGTGATGGATTAATCGAATATATAGATTATAATACCCTTGAAGACAGACTAATAACTTCCACTGATAAGCCTGAGATATTTATAACATCATTATATAATAAACTTGTAATCGATAAAAATAATCAGATGGACGATTTTACATGTCTAAAAATTGAGTTTAAGGGGTAGATCTTGGAAGATAAATCTAAAAAAATACAGGATATGTTTAACAATATAGCACCAAAATACGATTTTTTAAATAGATTGCTCAGTTTTAGAAGGGATATCTATTGGAGAAAAAAAAGTATCTCTTTAATGAATATTGATTCTGGATATAAAATATTAGACCTTGCATGCGGTACTGGTGATATGACCTTAGAACTGAAAAAAAGGTATCCAGATAATCTGGTAATCGATTCAGATTTTAGCATAAATATGCTCAATATAGCAAAAACAAAATTAAACGACCCTTTGTTAGTTGCTGGTGATGCCCATTTTCTCCCTTTTAAAGATGAATCTTTCGATAGAATAATGATAGCTTTCGGATTTAGAAATGTAACCAACAAAGCAGTCGGTTTGAAAGAGATGTACAGAATTCTAAAACCTGGTGGATTACTTTGTATCCTCGAATTCTCTCAACCAGAAGGGAAATTTTTCGGTTCAATTTATAAATTCTATTTTAAAAAGATACTTCCTTTTATAGGTGGGATTATTTCAGGCAACAGAAACGCTTATGAGTATCTACCAGATTCTGTTTATAATTTCCCTAAAAAAGATGAATATAGGAAAATGATATTAGAAGCGGGTTTCATAGATGTTACCTTTAACTTTATGACCTTTGGTATATGCAACGCAGCAATATGTAGAAAATAAGCTTCTCACCTCTTAATGTGGGAGCTGAATATCGAACTTGCACAAATAGTCAAAAACTTAGTCATCTCACCATCACTGCGGGAAGTTAAAATAACAGGGCAAGCTGCACCAAGCACAAGATTGGCAACCTCAACCCCCATGGTCATAACCCAAGCTTTGTAAAGGAAGTTCCCACCTTCGATATGTGGTACAACAAGAATGTCAGCTTTACCAGCGACAGGATTATCCTTGATACCCTTTTTCTCCACAGCATCCTCATATAAAGCCAGATCATAAGATAGTGGGCCATATACATAGGCATCTTTCCATTCAAGTTCCGATAACTGTTTTTCCAAAATACTTGTTGGTATCTTAGAGGATGGCACCTCATTTGCGTCAAGCAAAGCAACCCTCGGTTTGTCCACACCAAGACTTCTTGCAGCATCAATTGCATTATGGATGATATCAAAGCTCGATTCAAGTTTATCATCAATGAATAATGATGGATTAATAGCAGGATCTGTGAGAAAAATAAGCCTATCAACAGATGGTAATTCAAATACACTCACAAGGGATAGTCTCCTACCTATGTTAAGTCCATTCTTCTTATCAAGAATCGCTTTTACAAAATTTTGTGTATTAATCTTACCTTTCATTATAAGCTGTGCACTACCATTCCTAACAATCGCAACCCCTTTTTTAGCAGTTTCCAGCTCGTAATCATCGTTTATAATCTCAATGTCGATAAACTCGTAATGTGAGCTATATTGTAAATGCCCCCTGCAATACTCCTCAATTTTCTTGATATTTCCAACTAAATACACTTTATCAACAATACCCTCTTCTATACCCCTATTTACTGCACTTAATGAGGAATCATCGGGACAGATAAGAGAAATATTTTTTCTTGGTAATAGCTTAGCAGCCTGCACCATGTCCCTCATCTTTTTACCTTTAACCATCTGTACCATAGATTCAGAATTAAAAACAACTACAAGAAGTCTCGATCTATCAGTTATAGAATTTATACTGTGGGGTAAAGATGAATCGAAATAAAGTGTATCACCTTCTTCAAGAATAAACTCCTCATCCCCAACTACGGTTTTAACGGTACCAGATAAAACATAATGAAACTCCTCACCTTTATGACTACTTACTTCTGCTGTATCCATTTTAACAACATCCACAATCAAAGGCTCCATACTTCTACCTGTATAATAGGGAGCTAAACTCTCATAGTCATAAGATCTTCTTCTCCTAATAGGGATTCTATCTTCTCGTTTTGTCAAAACTGCTTTTTTCGGTCTAAACTCATGTCCATATATCAAAGTGGATAAATCTACATTCAACAATTTTGATAATTTCAGAAGTAATGATACAGGTGGTTTCTGTTCATCGTTTAATATCTCATTCATCTCATTAGTAGATATGTTGAGCTGTTTGCAAACAAAATCTATATTTATATTACGTTCATCTATAAACTTCTTAATATTTTTACCCATCGAAAATATCATATATACTCCTTTATCTCTTCTTCACCCAACAAAACCCTCTTAGCAGCATCTATTAAAGCCTCAATCTCGTTTTCACCCGGCTCAACAATAACAGTTGAGATAAACTTTACTCTATCTCTAATAATATTGGTGAACTTTTCACTAAAAGCAAGCCCTCCAGTTAAAACTATTGCATCCACCTCCCCATTAACAACCGTTGATAAACCTCCAATCTCCTTTGCCACCTGATAAGCCATAGCATTGTAATACAGTTTAGCCTCTAAATCACCATCGGTAATTCTTTTTTCTATCTCTTTCAGATCGACACTATTCAGATAAGAGTATAAACCACCTCTCCTCGACACAACCTGTTTTAATTCATCCACACTATATACACCTGATTTTATCAATTCCAAAACCCCTGCCACAGGTAATCCGCCAGCCCTTTCTGGAGAAAATGGTCCATCCCCATCAAGAGCATTATTCACATCCACCACGGCACCTTTCTTATGGATACCTATAGAAATTCCGCCACCTAAATGAGCTACAATAAGATTGAGATCTTCATACCTTTTACCCAATTTTTTAGCAACTTTTTTAGCCATAGCTTTCTGGTTCAAAGCGTGAAACATACTTTTCCGTTCCACACCTTTTAACCCCGAAATCCTCGCCAGGTCATCCATTTCATCAATCACAGGTGGATCTGTTATCACAGCTTCACAACCATAAATTTCAGCAATATGTTTAGCAAGAACTCCTCCAAGGTTTGCAGCATGCTGCCCCATTAACCCAATTTTTAAATCGTTAATCATCAAATCATTTACCCTATAAACTCCACCTTTTATAGGTTTTATCAATCCACCTCGTCCTATTACAATATCTATCTTTTTATTATCGCTTAACTCATCCCCGATAAACTGTTTAATAACATTAAATCTAAAACCCCATTGATCATAAATAGTAGGAGCGGCATCGATATCTTTTCTATCATGGTAAATAGTCTTTTTCACTATATTTTCTCCGATTAATAAACCAATCTTTGTAGATGTAGAACCTGGATCTATGGCTCATATCACCATTTCAACCCCCAAATTGTTTAGTTATACTAAATATAACATTTTTATTTAAAAAATCAAGGATAAATTAGCTTGTTAGATCGTTATAACATTTGATTAATTGAGCAATATAGTAAGTTACAAATAAATCAATGTTATCTAATTTTTTTATCCCCCTTTGGAAGTATAATTGATACTAAAACAGAGATGGATAAAACTCCAACAATTATAATTAGTGAGATCAAAGTAGGTATATGATATAAATCGATTATCAACATCTTAACCCCAACATACCCCAAGACAATCGATATACCATACTTTAAAAAATGGAAGATATC
>JAINCL010000153.1:0-6534 GCA_036574145.1 Deferribacterales bacterium
ACTATCCTGACTTAACCCTGATATCCCAACCTCTTAGAAATCTCTCTACTATACTTTTTTAGAATGGGCAATACTACTTCATTAATCTTTTGGGGGGTCATCCTACAAACTGGTCCTGTTACACTTATTGCTGCTACTGCAACACCTTCATAATTTTTTATAGGCACTCCAACATTTCTAACAGACTCTTCAAATTCCTCATCGTCTATTGCATAATCCAACTCAGCAACTGTCTTAAGATGCTTTTTTAACTCAGGTAGCGATGTAATGGTTTTATCTGTGTATCTTTTCAACCTTGCACCCATGTACATCTTATTAAGTTCCTCTTCAGAAGCATACGCCAATAAAATCTTGCCTATGGCTGTACAGTAAGCAGGGACATCCTTTCCAACACGTGATACTATTTTAATAGTCTGGATAGCTTCAACAATATCAAGATAAACAACCGCACCATCTTTTAAAATACCGATATAGACAGATTCGTTAACTTCTGCCACAATCTTTTCCATGAAAGGTCTGGCAAGCTTCAGTAACCCAAGTTTATGTAGGTATTTCTGCCCAAGATCGAATATCTCTATACCAAGCCTGTAATTTTCTGTATCTTTGTTCTGCTCTATGTACCCCCTTGCTTCTAAAGTAGCAAGTAACCTAAACACATTATTTTTATGTAACCCAAGTATCTTACTCAGTTCAGTTACACCAAACTCCTCTTTATACTCGGATGTTCTATAAACTTCAAACAGTTGCAACACATGGGCAACAGATTGCACAAGTTTAGGTGTATTTTTAGTAACCATACCTTACTCCTATTATTATTTTGTAATATTAAAACATTTTTTTATATATAAATCAATAGAAATTTATACATACCTATGAGTCTATTTTTACAGAATTTATTCAAAATATCAATAAAAAATAATAGACTTTTTCCAAATTTGATATATTATTTATCTGAAAATGAATGTTGAGGGTAAATATATGGATTACGGTATTAAACTCTGGTCAGATGATGATTTTAAAATAGAAAAGGGTAAAATAGTAATAAACCATGGCAAAAAACCTGCACTGATAGATATCGTTAGAGAAATTCGAGATGAAGGGTATAAAGGACCTCTTCTGATAAGATTTCCACATTTAGTAAAGGAGCAGATCGACCTTCTTTTTAAGACTTTCAAAAAAACGATAAAAGATTACGGTTATCAAGGCAATTTCAACGCTCTTTTCCCCTTAAAAGTAAATCAATTCCCTAATTTTGTAACTCCATTGATGGAGATGACAAAAGGTATCCCATATGGACTTGAGGCGGGTAGCAAGCCTGAACTTATCATAGCCATGGCATATATTAATAATGGTTCCCCTATAATGGTAAATGGATTCAAAGATAAAGAGATGATATCGTTAGGTTTCATTGCAGCGAAAATGGGGCATGATATCACGCTTACAATAGAAGGGTTAAACGAACTTGAAACTATCCTTGAAGTTGCTAAAGAGATGGGTAAACCTTACCCTAAAATAGGTTTAAGGATAAGACTACACAGCTCCGGTATCGGCATATGGGCTAAAAGTGGTGGCATAAATTCAAAATTTGGGCTTACCTCCACAGAGCTAATAGAAGCTATGAATATGCTAAAACAATCAAATATGCTTGAATATTTTACAATGATACATTTCCATATAGGTTCTCAGATTAGTGAAATATCACCCTTGAAAAAAGCATTAAGAGAGGCTGGAAACATACATGCAGAACTATATAAAATGGGAGCACACAATCTTAAATCCATCGATTTGGGTGGTGGACTGGCTGTTGAATACTCTCAACATGAAGGGAACACCCAGAGACACTATAACCTTGAAGAGTATGCCAGTGACGTCGTTTTCCTTTTAAAAACGATAGCCCACAACAAACATGTACCCGATCCAGATATCTTTATAGAAGCTGGAAGATTTGTTGCTGCCAAACATGCCGTCCTCGTGGCACCTGTACTTGAATTATTTTCCCAAGAATATGATCAAAGAGAATTGCAGTTGAAAAAAGAGAACCCAAGATTGATTGACGAATTATACGAACTCTACAATTTGATGAATGAAAAAAACGCCATAGAATACCTCCATGACAGTCTTGACCATATGGAGTCTCTCCTTACACTCTTCGATTTAGGATACATAGATCTTTTAGACAGAAGTAACACAGAGATACTTGTTCACCTGATCATAAAAAAGGCTGTGGATCTACTTAAAAATAAGAAATATGACGAGATCTTAACTATCCAAAATATGATTCAGGAAAAATATCTCCTAAACTGTTCATTTTTTCAGAGTCTCCCCGATTATTGGGGATTAGGACAAACATTTCCCGTAATGCCACTCGACAGGTTAAATGAAAAGCCGACACGTTCAGCATCTCTTTGGGATATAACCTGTGATAGTGATGGAGAAATCTCTTTTGATATTCGAAAACCACTATTTTTACATGATGTAGATGTAAAGAATGAAGAGTATTTTCTAGGTTTTTTCCTTATTGGTGCATATCAAGAGATACTCGGTATGCAACACAACCTATTCACTCACCCTACAGAATTTTCAGTTGTTTTCGATGAAGATGGAAATTATGAAATCTCAAACCTTCTTGAAGCACAAAATATATTGGATATTTTAGATGATCTCGATTACGATGTAAAAGATATAGAACGAAGATTAAAACAACTGATTGAAGAATCAGACTATATCCCTGATGACAAAAGAAAAGATACACTTGGAAGATTATACTTATATTTGAGTGAAAATGCTTATCTAAAAACTATAGTGGCGAGTAAAGAATAGTATGAAACACCACTTAAACGTTAGTCAATTAGAAGCTATTTTATATAATGATGGTCCACTATTAGTCATAGCTGGGGCTGGAACAGGAAAGACAAGAGTTATCACCCACAAAATAGCCTATCTTATTAAAGAATTAAAGGTTAGTCCTTATAATATCTTAGCAGTTACTTTCACCAATAAAGCCGCTGATGAAATGTCAAGAAGAGTATCCCAGCTTGCAGGAAAAGAAGCAAAACAGGTCTGGATAGGGACATTTCATTCCATTGCACTTAAAATGTTAAGAAGGGATGGTTATCTCGTTGGCCTTAACTCAAATTTTTCTGTTATTGATCAAGATGATAGATTGGAATTAATTAGGGATATATTAAAAAGATTAGATATAGATCCGAAAAAATACCCACCTAAAAACTATTTAAGTTATATTAGCAATTATAAAAATAGTATCGAGTTTGTGGATAATTTATTGCCTAATGAGGATTATTTTAGATTTAATGAGCTTTTTTCTGAATACCAAAATATTCTTAAAAAGATGAATGCTGTAGATTTTGACGACATGCTTTCTTTGATACTTAGAGTTTTAAAATATCATCCCGATGTAAGGGATTACTACAGGGAGCTTTTTAAATATATTTTAGTTGACGAATTCCAGGATACCAACCGTATCCAATTGGATTTTATCATACAACTGGCAGATAAAGATGGTAAAGTTACTGCCGTAGGTGATGATGACCAATCGATATATGGGTGGAGGGGTTCTGAAATAAAAAATATATTGAATTTTGAAGAATTTTTTCCGAATACTAAAATTATAAAATTAACAAATAATTATAGAAGTGGATACAAAATATTAAATACTGCAAACAAACTTATATCAAATAATAGATATCGTAAAGGCAAAGATCTTGTGCCATCAAAAGAAAAAACCGGTGAAATATTCATTAAAGAACTTCATGACGAAATAGAAGAGGCAAAATTTGTTGCAGAACAAATCGAAGAATTAATAAATAATGGTATACCACCCCAGGAGATAGCTGTATTATATCGGGCAAACTCCCAATCTAGAAATTTTGAGATGGAACTAAATAGAAAGAAAATCCCTTTTAAAGTTATTGGGAGTATCAGTTTTTATAGTAGAAAAGAGATAAAGGATATACTATCCTACCTTAGATTGTATGCAAATCAATTTGATATCCCCTCTTTTAAAAGAGCTATAAAAATACCTTCAAGAGGTATAGGTGATGCTACCATAGATAAGATAACAGATTTTGCCACAGAGAATGGGATATCTATTTTTACCGCCATAAAAGAATTACATAAAACATTTTCATTAAAACAAAGGGAACAGTTAGATCTATTTTTACAAATATTTTCAGCATTAGATGAACTTAAAGTATCTGAAATGATAAAATATATTGTAGATACGGTTGATTATGAAACTTTCATCAGTCAATTTAAAGATATATATGAAGTAGAAAAACGAATGGATAATATAAATGAATTAATAAATTCAGCTGTACAGATGGAAGAGATATCTGATATTGATATAAACGATTTTTTAGCCATGGCAACTCTTCAGACATCATCAGACGAGGAATCCATTGAATCTGTTCGACTTATGACAATACATGCCTCAAAAGGTTTGGAATTTGACACCGTTTTCCTTACAGGATTAGAGGAAGGGGTTTTCCCTATATTCAGAGCAATGGAAAATGAATGGGAGATGGAAGAGGAGAGAAGGTTATGTTATGTTGCAATTACCCGAGCAAA
This sequence comes from Deferribacterales bacterium, assembly GCA_036574145.1. Taxonomy (GTDB): domain Bacteria; phylum Chrysiogenota; class Deferribacteres; order Deferribacterales; family Calditerrivibrionaceae; genus Calditerrivibrio. Next base: position 4,588 of record JAINCL010000153.1, read on the forward strand.
AGAAAGGCTCTTTTTAACCTATGCAACCAAAAGGTTGTATTATGGAAATAGACAAATGTTATCACCTTCCCCTTTTATACAAGAAATAAAAGATAATAAACTCAACCTCAACAACAAAATAGTTTATCATGACAGATTCGGCAAAGGTGAAGTTATAAAAATTGAGGGTAAAGGTGAAAATGCAAGGGTCAATGTGTTTTTCCCAAATTTTGGCTATAAAACAATAATATCAAAGTTTCTTAAATGGTAAGTAAAGTTATAAAAAGGAGTTGCGATGGGATTTTTTGATATCTTTAAAAAGAGAAAAGATACTAAAGAAGTTGTGGAAGAAAAAGGTTTAGTTGAAAGATTAAAAAATGGACTTTCCAAAACCTCCAATAAACTGATCGGTGGTATAGAGAATATCATCTTGGGTAAAAAAAGTATTGATGATAAGTTATTGGAAGAGTTGGAAGAACTTTTTATCACTGCAGATATTGGGGTAAGTACCACAATAAAAATCATCGAAGAGGTAAAGTCTGAGGTATCAAGGAATATATTAAAAAACCCTGAAGAATTGAAAAACTCCATCAAACAGAAACTGCTAAAAATTTTAAGTATAGATAATTCATTGAATAAAACAGATAACAAACCATTTGTTATACTTGTCGTTGGAGTAAACGGTACAGGTAAAACAACAAGCATAGCAAAATTGGCAAATCTATTCAAACAGCAAGGGCTATCGGTATTATTGGCAGCTGGTGACACATTTAGAGCTGCCGCAATAGAACAATTACAGATATGGGGAGATAGGATAGGTGTAAATGTTATAAGCCAATCTGAAGGGAGCGACTCTGCAGCAGTGATATTCGACGCAATAGAATCGGCTAAAGCTAAAGATGTTGATGTAGTCATTGCCGATACGGCAGGAAGATTACATAATAAATTTAACCTTATGAATGAGTTAAAAAAGGTTGTAAAAGTTATAGGTAAAAGCATGCCTGATGCTCCACACGAAGTTCTTCTTGTAATCGATGCAACCAGTGGACAGAATGCAATAGCCCAGGCAAAGAAATTCAAAGAAGATGTAGGTGTAACCGGTATAATTTTAACAAAATTGGATGGGACAGCAAAAGGTGGTGTGGTTGTGGGGATCGTCGATGAACTTGGCATACCGATAAAGTTCATAGGCTTTGGAGAAAAACTGGATGACTTAAAACCGTTTGATCCTGTAATGTTTGTCAATGCTCTATTTGAAAAATGATTCCAGAAATAATGGTAGATAGACTTACTTTTAGATGGCAGACACTTGAAAATGATTGTTCAGAGTTTTATAAGCCTATAGTATGGGAATATGAAGGTCTATTTTATCAAATTAATTTTTTTGATGACCTATCTAACAACTTTATAATAAACGATAAATTAACCCCAGTTGAAGCATTAAACCTTTCATTGAAACTCTATCCTACTGATATTTATAGACTCAATCATCTAAACAAAATTTATAAAATTTGTAAAAAATTCTCCATAGACCCCTCAAAATTTGATATATTCGAAAAAAATGGGATAAAAGGTAAAGAAGCTTTTGCCTCACTAGAATATATAGATAATCTCTCAGAAAAATTAGTGAAGTATTGTGATGAAAAAAAAATTGGTATAAGATATATAACAATATTAAGAAAACTAAACCAAAATCACCAAAATCTAATCGAACACTTTATAGAAGCAAATAAACCTTCGGCAAGTGAACTCAGAAATTTTATTAATTTTGTAAAGGATTATAAAAATTTTATAGAAACATCACAATACAACCATGACCATTTAAATTTTATAAAATATAAACAAAACCACTTGCAGGAAGATTTTTTAAAACAGTTTAATACTATTATAAAAAATCTAAAGTATTCATCCATCGAAAATAAGTATAACTTTGAAAAGCCCTATATAACAATATCTTCTGAAATAAGA
>JAINCL010000022.1:0-1199 GCA_036574145.1 Deferribacterales bacterium
GTCTTAATGGAATAATCCACTTCATTATCGTAATAATCTGCAATCTTAAAAAGCATCTCATCAAGCTGTCCTGTATCCTCTCCAGCCGAAATCATATCACTCACCACTGGTGGAAATATATGAGACGCCTCGAATGAGCCATGAATAGTAGCAACTCTTGAAACTTTCTCCTTTATAATAAATAATTCATCTCTAAATACATCGTTACCAGTTACTTCACTCAATATCTCAAAACTTGTAATTATTGAAATGCCACTTTTATAAAGAAGACCAAGTATTCTAGAGATCCTCGATAGATATATCTTATGAACAATCGGTCCTATTATTGGGATCTTAAGAACAAGTCCATCTATCTTTTTCTTACCGGCTTCTGTTTTCTTATACTTTTTATAGATAATAAATCCAAGTACTGCAATGATTAAAACCAACCACCAGAAATTATGAAAAAAATCGTTTATAAATATCAATATCTTAGTAGGAAGAGGCAGATTAGCACCCATTTTTGAAAATAACCCTACAAACTTTGGAACCACAAAAGTCATTAATATCGAAAATGCTATAACGATAGCGGTAATAACCAATTTAGGGTAACGGGTAGCATTTTTTATCTTATTTCTGGTGTCAAGATCTGCTTCCAATATCAGAGCAAGACGCTGTAACACTATATCGAGCACACCGCCCTCTTCACCAACCTTTAGCATATTGATATAAAGATTGGAAAAAACATCGGAATGCTTTCTAAATGCAATACTAAGTGGAGTACCTGCCTCAATATCTCGGATAATGGTGGTGATGGTCTGTTTCATTTTATAGGAGTAGTTTTGGGTCTCCAACCTTCTCAAAATGGTGAGAATAGGTATCCCGGCAGCAAAAAGACTGGCAAACTGCCTTGTAAATACTATCAGCTCCTGTAAACTTACCTTTTCATATTTCCGAAGATACTGCTGAACCCTGTCCAGCAAAACATCTACAGAGGATGCAACCCTCAAATACTCTGGAATTATACCTTGCGAATAAAGCAAAATAGAAGCATCATCGATACTTTCAGCTTCAATAACTCCCTTCTTCAACTCACCTTTCTTATTTACACCTTTATAATTGAATTTCATAATTTTAATTATATCAGAATAACAACACTATTCAATATATTATAGAGATAAAATATATAAAAAAAGCACTGCCATTCGACAGTGCTTAAT
>JAINCL010000154.1:0-9041 GCA_036574145.1 Deferribacterales bacterium
GGGGAATCACAATCTGTGCAGTAGCCAAGTTTTGCACAGGGTGTGTTGACATTGAGTCTTTTAGCATTCATCGGGGATGCCACCCTTTTGATCCTTTTTATCCCATCTTCAACATTTGCAACTACCTTGTTAATACCTGCAATGATTAGAGATTTTTTGGGACCAAAAAGCATTGCATTTATCCTGTTTCCAACACCATCTATATTAACAAGCTTTCCATCTTCTGTTAAAGCATTTGTGGATGTCAAAAAAAGGTCACAGGTTTGCTGTAATTTTCTTATTTCATGTTTCTCCTCAAGGGATAAGTTAGGGTCATTATGATTTAATATTTTTTTACCAGCAAGGGAGTTTCTTGTAAGTATTTTTAAATCATTTAGCAGGGTCATTGAACCCCCAATCCCAATAACATTGTATTCAGCTATAATTGTATCTATGTAGGAAAGGGCAGTATCTCTTGATTCATAGTAAGAAGCTCTAAATCCGTTTTTTAATAGTGCATTTATAACCTTTTCAGCTATTGTTTGGTTGTGCCATCTTTTTATATCATCCATAATTTCCTCCGTAGATTTTGTTGAGTAATTGAGTAGGTTGGCTAATAACTGGTAATATATTATAGTTGTGGAAATGTAAAGCGGAAATATCTATGGGATATTAAATTGTTATATCCATTTAATAAATATTTTTTTGGGTTTTAAATTATAATTTTATTAATAAAAAAAACTTGAGTTTTTTGAGAATTGCCGATATAATTAATCAGCATATGAAAAATTTGGGGGTTGTAATGAAAATTTTTAATTTTAGTATACGTGCAAGAATCACAATAGCTGTTGCACTGGGGATAATTTTATTGGTGACCATTGGGATAACCCAACGTTATAGACAATTTAATGAAATGATGTTAAAAGAGTTAGAAACAGAGTCGAAAAACATTGAAATTACATTTTATGCATTGCTCGATGAAAATATTAAGAGTTTAGACAAAGCTGTAAAACTTATTGCTCAAAATCAGGAATACTCTGGTTATGCTGCAAGAGGTGATAGAGACTCGCTGCAACGGGCATTGGGAAATTACTTCAAAGAGATAAAATCTGATATTTCACAGGTACAATATCATACTAAAGATGCAAAAACAATTTATAGATTTCATTTGCCAGAACATTTTGGTGATGATTTGAGTTCATTTCGTAAAACTGTTGTGCAAGCTAACCAAACCTTAAAACCTGTTGTAGGTCTTGAAGTGGGTGTGAATGGTCCTGGTATAAGAGTTGTTTATCCTGTATTTTATAATGGTGAGCATATAGGAAGTGTGGAATTTGGTGGTGGTCTAGATAGTATCATTCAGCATCTTAAAAAACAGTATAATTTTGAGTATGCTATAGGTATTAAAGATGAAGTATTTAAGCAAGCTAAAAGGAAAGGATCTGATAAGGATATTATAATAAATGGTATTGTTTATTACAGTGTATCAAATGATGAATTGAAAGGTATTTTAAATAAAATAGATAAGGAAGAGGGGTTTTTTAAAAACGATGGGAAAATCTATAATATTTATAAATTACCGCTAAAAGATTTTTCAGGGAGTGTTGTTGGGCATATATTAACCGTTAAAGACTATTCCGAATTCTTTTCTAAGAATAGGAGTAGTATTATAAAAGCTATTTTATTTATCGCCATGATCGGTGCGGTTATATTAACTATACTCGTCATATCATTAAATAAAGTATTTAAGCCTTTGTCAAACTTATCCGATATCCTCAAGGATCTCTCAAGAGATGATGGAGACTATAGCAAAAGGTTACCGGTTCCCATACCTGATTTTCAGAGGGAAACAGGGGTGAATAATCCTGAGATTGTTGAACTGTGTAAAGATAGACATTGTTGGCATGTTATTGGAGATTATTCCGATAATAAGAGATGCCCTTTACTTTTAGAAGGTAAGGTAAAATCATGTGAAACATGTTTTGTAATGAAAAAGATATGTAATAGTGAGATATGTAAATTAATGATAAGTTTTAATATATTTTTGAATATAATGGAGAAAAACCTTCTAAAGATATTGAACAAAACATCATCTTTAATGGAAGCTATGCCGAATATGTTAATGAGTGTAGAAAGTGTAGTTATTGAAAACGATAAGAATACACAACTTGCGATACAAACAGCCACAGCGTCTGAGGAGATGTCATCTACAATTTCTGAAATTAGTAGGTCAGTGAGTGAAGTAACTGTCAAAAGTAATGAGACAAAAGGGTTGGCAGAAGAGGGTAGTCTTATAGTGTCTGAATCTAAAAGTTATTCTGACGAAGTGAAAAACTCAATGATGTTACTGAAAAATGAGATAAACGAACTTATTAAAACTGCAGGTCAGATAGGAACTGTGGTGGGTGTTATCAATGATATTTCTGAACAAACAAACCTTTTAGCTCTGAATGCAGCAATAGAAGCAGCAAGGGCTGGGGAGCATGGTAGGGGTTTTGCAGTTGTTGCTGATGAAGTAAGAAAGCTTGCTGAAAAAACACAAAAATCCACCAAAGAGATTGAGCATATGATAAGGGAGATGCAGTATAAAGTAAAAACTGTGGGTCAAAGTGTTGATAAATCAACTGGTTCGATTGATAAACAGAATGAGATTGCTGGGCAGATACAAAACAATTTTGCAGTTATAGTAAACTCAATTGAAGAATTAAATCATAATATTTTAAGTATATCTGCTGCTCTGGAGGAGCAGACCACCACAACTGGCGAAATAGCAAGAGGTATGGTGGAGGTATCGAAATCTGTTGAAAACACCAAAAATAGTATAGAAATTGTAGTTAATGAGAATGAAAAGGTATTGTTAGAATCGAAAAACATTGTTGAACAGTTGACCAATTATAAATATAAATCTGAAGCTATGGTATTTATGAAAGCAAAGGTTGCACATATTACTTTTATTGTTAGGTTGTTCGAAGCTGCTAACATGAGAAAGTTCCATGAGGTTGTTGACCACAGGCATTGCGATTTTGGTAGATTCTATTATTCTGAAGGTTTGGCTAAATTTGGTAACGATTTAGATTTCAAATCCATTGAACCACATCATATAAATGTTCATGAACTCGGAAGAAAGATCATGGAAGCAATGAAGGCAGGTAAGTATGATGAAGTTCATAAGTTTTTGAATGAGATAAAAGCTTGTTATGACAATTTAAAAGGTTATTTAGATAAAATGATAAAGAAGTATAGTTAAAGTAGAGGTAGAGGTAAAGGTAAGCTGTAAGATCTGATAGCTGGAGGTTTTTGCGATAGCCAGGGCACTCTGTGCCCTAGCTATGACGCTCCAAAAGGGTCATTGCTAGGGTGCGTAAGCACCTGAAGCAATCCCAACCAGATATTAAACATTGAACTTTTAAATTTAGATCTACTCCATATATATGGCTCTTAAAATAAAATACAGTCCCATTAATATTAAAATTATTGCTGATATCTTTGAGAAGATTCGGAATTTTTTTAGTAGTATTGAGCCAAATATTGAAAATACCAATAAAGGTATAGTTGTCCCCAAACCGAATGCTATCATTGAGAAGAAAGATTTTGATATTGAAGCAAGTCCAAAGGAGTATATCAAAGCACCGTAAAGGAAACCACAAGGTAAAAAACCCAATATAAGTCCAAAGATGAATGGTGATTTTATATCTAATTTGGATATAAGATTTTTGGAGAAATCTGTTAATTTACTTTCTATTTTATACAATAGATTTTTACCTAATATTGTGTATAACCCATAAATTGTAAGTAACAACCCTGCAAGGATGGATGCTAATTTTTGTACCCCGATTAAGGATGATGCTGCATTGACAATATCACCTATGTAGCTTATTACCATTCCTAAAATGGTATAGGTAATTATTCTACCTAGATTGTATTTAATCTGAGGCTTTAATATGGCAGAGTACCCTTTTTTATTTTCTGTGAATCTACTTGATATGTATAAAACAAATGGGTGGCACATAAATATACAATGTCCAAACCCACCTGTTAAACCAAGTATAAAAAAGTTTGAAAGCTCAATTAAGGTATATCTATCGATATCTATCATATATTACTCAATATAAGTTATAGGTATGTATAACGAAAATTTGGTATAGATATCTTCTTCACTCTCCACCAGTACCTGCCAACCTAATTTTTCCACCGATTTTAATACTATCGACATACCAAGCCCTGTACCACTATGGGAGCTTCTTACATTACTGCCTCTAAAAAATCTTTTATATATCTTATCAAGCTCATCTTTTTTTATTCCTATTCCGCTATCATAGAATTCCAATATTAATTCATTTGGATTTGAAAAGGAATTTATTATTATCTCACCAGATGGTTTATTGTATTTTACAGCATTTGATATAATGTTTTTTACAATGTGATAAAAGATATCTTCGTCTGTATTTAGATTAATATTCTTATTAATATTGACTTCAATCTTTAACCCTTTATCTTCTATCTCCTTTTCGTATAAGGATAATATTTCTATTATTTTATCATGTAGATTAATTTTAGTCATATTTAGGTTAAATTCAGTATGTTCAAGTTTCGAAAGGATAAGGATCTGGTCCAATGATCTTTTAAGTAGATTTATACTATTATATATGACATCTATAGCCCTGTTCATAGCTTCAGGTTTTGTATTGAATTTTGGGTCCCTCAGCATTTCTGAATAGGCAAGTATTTTGGTCATTGGGGTCCTTAGATCATGTGCCATGGTGTCTATTATATCTGTTTTAAGGTTATTAACCGACTGTAGCTTCTCATTTTTTTCTTTCAATTCCTCATACAAAAGAACATATTTTGAAATGGCATCGTTAAGTCTTTTTTTCAATATCTCTTCATTTTGACTAATGGTTTCAACCATTTTATCAAAGGCGACCGATAGGTGTTCAATTTCATCACCAGTCTTTATATTTGTTCTAACAGAGTAATCATTTGCTATGACGGCATTGGAAGCGTTATTTAATACTTTTATATGTCTTAAAACAAGGTTATTAACTAATATTGTTACAGTTATAATGATACTTGTTAAAGTAATAAAACCGAATATATAAAACATCTTATTGTTGGCTATTATAGCTTCCTGAACATTTTTAAGTGGGATAAATACAGATATACCCCCTCTAATATCTCCAATTTTATATCCTTGATAATAATGGCATTTTAGGCAAGATTCATTTATATGTAATGGTGCCATATATCTAAATACTGAGCCTACACCTTTTACTTCGATAATTTCTGAGTATTCTTTTATACCTTCTTTAAATTTTTTAAGAGCAACTTTTTCAAACGGGTCGGGGGCATTTTCAGGATTCACAAGGATATCGCTTGTGATTCTGAATTTAAAATTTGCCATTTTATCGGCATATTGTGATAATTCCTTTGTGGCTACTGCCGGGACAGGTTCTATTCTATCCCTATTTTCAGCTACCCATTGTCTTGTGATAACAATCATCTTAAATAAAGTTTCAGCCTGAATCTCAGCTTGTCTAAAGAGTAATTCTTTCTGGTGATGCCAGATGAGCATTAACAGAGGCATAATTATTAGAATAGTTACAAATGATAAGTAAATTACGAATTTCTTTATAAGTGTCATTCTTCTAATTTATAACCAACTCCTGTAACAGTTTTTAAAAAAGTGGGACCTTTGGAATTTTTTTCCAATTTTTGTCTTATATGTTGAATATGGACATCCAGACTTCTTGACCACTTATATAAATTGTCTTTTCCCCATAAATCGTTAATTATTTTTTCCCGTGGAACAATTTTCCCTTTATTTCTCAGTAGGTATAATAGAATTTCAAATTCTTTTGGTGTTAATATTATCTCTTCATCCCCTTTGTATACTGTTTTATCATCGGTATTGATAACAAATCCTTTATAATGGATAATGGGGTTTATATCCTCCTGCTCTTCATCGTAGTGGCACCTTCGTAAGATCGATTTTATCCTTGCAATGAGTTCCATATTTTGAAAAGGTTTTGTGACATAATCATCAGCCCCATATTCAAGGCAGAGGACTTTATCGGTTACACTTTCTTTTGCTGAGAGTATCAATATAGGGGTATTGGTTGATTTTCTTAGTAGTTTACAAACTTGCTCGCCTGAAAGATCTGGTAAGTTTAAGTCAAGTATTATAAGGTTATACCTATTCTTTTTAACCTTCTCAATCCCAGTGAATCCATTTGTAGCGGTATCGGTCTCGTAACCTTCAACTTCCAGAAGAAGCTTTAATATATCCAATATTTCAAAATCATCATCAATTAAAAGTATTTTGCACGACATGTTTATAACATATAATAATTATATCATAATTTCAAGTTTTTTAATCTCTTAACTTGACTTTTATACATTATTAATTAATATTAATACAACAGTTTTAAAAGGAGTAAGAGATTGAATCTCAATTGGTATTGTTTGTATTTAAAACCTAAACAAGCTGATATAGTCTCGTTTTATATGAGAAATGCTGGTATTGAGTATCTATATCCGATATGCTCATACAAAAAGTATGTAAAGGGCAAAACTTTAGAAGTTTTCGAAGAGCTTTTTCCAAGATATTTTTTTGTTAGATCTACATATCAAATGGTGCCAAAATTAAGATACTTTAGAGGTGTGTTGAAGATTATTGGTGATTCCCATGGTAACCCTTTTGCCGTTCAAGAAGAGGTTATTGAAAGTATAAAGGGTAAGATGATTGATGGTGTAATAAAAATAGGGGATAAAAAGTTTGAAAAGGGGGATAAGGTAAGAATAACTTCAGGACCTTTTGAAAACTTAGAAGCAGTTTTTCTTGAATATAAAAATGCCAATGATAGGGTTAATATACTTTTAAACCTTCTCAATACACAGGTGGTTGTTGAAGTGGAAGTTGGTGTTTTAAGAAAGGATTCTTAATCTTTATAGATTTTCTTGGTCATTTTGAATTTAAATTCTCCATTTTCGTAGGAGTGGCTGACTTCATCCATTATCTGTTTTATTATAAATATACCTCTTCCGGAATCTTTGGAATCAAATATATTTTTCATGTTTATATCTAAATTTTCTGTATTCAATCCTTTACCATAGTCTATAACATCTATAGTAAGTTCATTATTAAAATACTCTATTTTTATTTTTACAGGTAGCTCCTCTTTCTCTTTATTCCCATGTTTAATTGCGTTTGCGGTAGCTTCAGTGAGTGCAAGGTCTAATTTAAAAGCAAGATCATCAAAATCTATACTACCTATCTCTTCTTTTATACTATTTACAAAAGTTTCAACTAAGTTACCGATGAGGGGGATCAGCTTTATGTTGCTTGGTAGAGTTAGCTCTAATTTGAGAGATGATTTCATTTTTCCTCCTCAAAAAAGGCGTTTTCTGAATTATATGATTTTATGAATTCTGATAAACCTGTAATTTTTAATACTGTTGCAACTCTATTGTTCATATTAATCAATCCTAATTTCCCATTATTACTTTTGATTTTTTTATAAAGCCCTGTTATTACACCGATACCGGTGCTGTCAATAAAATTTAATTCAGATAAATCGAGAAGTAGTTTATTGAATCTGGTAAGTTTTTGAAGTTCACCTAAAATAAGATCTTTATTACTTATATCTAGCCTGCTTAAATTAATTCTGACAATAGCGCCATCTTTTACTTCTTTTATTTCAATCATTTTACCCTCTTTAATATATTATACCATAAAAATAAAATTGTTGTTGAAAAATTTTTATAAGAGTCATATAAATATCTTAATTAAAATAAATAAAAGGTGATTTATGAACAAGGTATATGTTGTAGGGCATAAAAACCCAGATACAGATTCGATATGTTCTGCATACTGTTATGCTTATCTAAAAAATAAGATAGACTCCACAAAAAGGTATATAGCAAGTAGATGTGGGAATCTTAATGCACAGACAAAATATATATTTACTAAATTTCAGATAGAGCCTCCAATATTTTTAAAAGATGTTTATCCTAAGGTAATTGATGTTATGACCAGGAATGTATATGCAAATAATGAAAATGACCCCCTTGCCGATGTAATGAAAAATATCAACGAGCTTGGTGTTCGGTTAGCTCCCGTTATTGATAATCAAAGAAGATACTTGGGAATAGCCAGTGTATTTGAAATTGCTGAGTTTTTTGCCAATTTTGATGATACAAAAAGACCTTATTACCTATTCAGGTTGGACAATTTCGAAAAAACTATAGGTGGCTATTTTCTAAAAAGGTCCAACCATGATGAGATAAGAGCTACAATAATGATTGGTGCTATGCCTTATGATAGGTTTGTTGAAAGACTTGATCAATTGGGTTATGAAAATACAGTTGTTATGGTTGGAAAGAGGAGAGATATTATAGAATACTCAATGGCTAAAAATGTTCCTGCTATTATTATAACTGGTTTAAAAAGCAGAGATGATTTCGATATCGATTTTTCAAATTATACAGGGGATATTTTCATTTCCAGTGTTGATACAGCAGAGAGTTCCAGAAGACTTATTTTATCTGTTCCATGTAAATCTATTATGGGATCTACAAATACTATAAAACCTGATGATTATCTTGATACTGCTAAAGATGTGATGATGAAAGAAAATAGAAGAGGTTTACCTGTTGTGGATCAAGATGGAGTTCTTGTGGGTATTATAACCAGATCTGATATTATTAAGAAATCTGAAAATCAACTTATACTGATGGACCATAATGAGATTAATCAAGCTGTTGACGGGGCTGAAACTGCAGAAATACTTGAGATTGTGGACCACCACCGCCTTGGCACTATAAAAACTAAAAAACCTGTCTATTTTTATGCAAAACCTGTGGGGAGCACATGTACATTAGTTTACCAGTTGTATAAGATAAACAATATCCCTGTAGAACAGCATATAGCTTATCTACTGGCTTCGGGAATTTTGGCTGATACTGTAATATTAAAATCACCCACAACAACTGAGGAAGACAAGATAGCCCTTGAAGAATTATCTAAAATAGGCGGTTTTGATTACCATGAATATGGTAGGGAG
>JAINCL010000155.1:0-5516 GCA_036574145.1 Deferribacterales bacterium
GCAATAAATGATAAAAATGCAAAAACAAAGAATGATGCAGCACCTATCAAAAAAGCTTTTAATGTGGAATGTCTTACGCTTTTAGCTTTAACTTCACCTAACCCTGAATCTTTAAAAATTAAAACAGTAACATGCTCATCCTTTTTCTTAAAAAATGATATAATTTTATTAATATATTTCTTTATACTCATTTTACACTCCTTTACTCTCCTCGAATTAATAAGATGGTAAGATATTTATTTTTCAAACTCTATTATATTTATAAAAGATTACTTAACATGTGTCAACACTTTTTTTTGTCATATTTATAAATATATTACCTGCCAAAACCAGAAAAGTCATTGTTAAATAAATATTAAAAAATCTTACATGCAAAAGCTATTAGTCTATACATCCCTTGTAAATATTCTTCTCTACCGGTTTTTACATGATAATCAACCTCAGTTAAAATAGATATAATTTCTACAATCTCATCTTTATCCCACCGACTTAAAAAATCTTTGTAATTATGAATGGTGTAGGTATATTCATTGACCAACCCCGGCGATATGGAATACAGAAACATACTTATTATATGCCTGGAAAGCTCATAAAAAATGCGTTCTATGTTTTCACCACCTTTAATTATTTCATTCAGAAGATTTAATGATCTTGTTGCATCTCTACTAAAAAATACCTTCAAAAAATCATAAATACTTTCATTTTTAGAAAAGCTTATTATAGATATTAGTTCTTCATCATTTTTAGGCTTATTATAATTGAAATAGATCTTTATCTTATCGATTTCGTTTTGAATTACATTTATATCTCTATTGGCGACATCTAAGATATATTTTGCAGTATTAAAACTTATCTTAAAGCCATCTTGTTCAAACATCTCCTGAATTAATTGGGGGGTAACAGCTTTTTTCAACTCCAATATTAGATTAAAATGATCTTTATATTTTTTGAACTCATCTTCCTTAGGTTTATCGCTATTAAAAAGTATTATAACAATATTCTCTGTTACATTAATTAAGGAAGGGATAAGATCTTTATCTTTAATTTTTTCAGCATCCCTAAGAATAGCAATATTTTTATCCCCAAATAGTGGAAAAGAATATAGATATTCAAAAAACTCCTCTTTATCAAGCTCGTCTGCAAAAAAACTTCTAATATTAGATTCGTCTATATCCTTAACAATCTCTTTTACCTTCTCCTTCTGGAAAAAAGATCCACCTACAATTATATATCTATTTAACTGTTTTTTTGAAGTCATACAAAAAATCGTTTAGAATATCCCTCAAACATCTCCTTAAGGCATTATCGTTGTTAACCTTATTTTGGGAAATGTTTGGAGTTACTGAAAAAGTTGATGAAGCTAAGTAATTTTTACTAAAAATATTCTTATTATTTTTATTATAAACATTTACCACTACTCTAACAATCATATCAGCCTGAACAGTTTGATTGGTGACATTGGTAATGGATGAACTTGTCTTAGCCCTTTCAAGTATAAAAGCAAAAAAATGATCAACATCAGCTTTATCATCTTTTTTTAACCCATGATTTGTAAAAAATTTATTTACCTCTTCATCGATAATCCCATAATAACTCGACTCTGGATCTAAATTTACTACCCTCTCAATATAAAAAAAGGTGTTTAGACCTTCATTATTGGAAATACCAGATATTCTATAACCACACCCTGTAAATAGTAATATGAAGATCAAGAAGTATCTAAACACCTTCCTCATAATTTAATCCTTATTTTACCACCAGACTGACAAGTTTATCTTTCACATAGATCTCTTTAACCAACACTTTATCAGCAAGATATTTTGCTACCTTTTCATTGTTCTTTGCCATCTTCAAGACTTCAGCTTCAGCCATACCACGCTGTATAAGGATCTCACCCCTAACTTTACCATTTATCTGAACTGCAATTACAATTTCATCTTTTATAGTATATTTTTCATCAAATGATGGCCAAAGACTTAATGATACAAGATCCTCATGTCCTGTGATATTCCACATCTCTTCAGCAATATGGGGTGTAAAAGGAGCAAGCATAATTATCAAATTCTCAATTGCATTGCGATAGCAGTATTTCTCATAATCAGATTTTACAAGTGGCTCAATATCGATGAGATTATTTGAATACTCCATTATAGCAGCAACGGCAGTATTTAATTGATATTTTTCTATATCATTGGTAACTTTTTTTATGGTTGAATGCATGAAATATAAAATATCCTTAACCACTTTTGTTTCTTCACCTGTTGTGGGGAGTTCTGTTTTAAACAGATCTACATTTTTATCCACTATTCTCCATACTCTCCCTAAAAATCTGAAGCAACCCTCTACACCCTGTTCATTCCATTCAAGATCCTTTTCAGGTGGTGATGCAAACAGGGAAAACAACCTTGCTGTATCGGCACCATACTCATCTATTAGGTTATCTGGATCCACAACATTTTTCTTTGACTTACTCATCTTCTCTACTCTACCAACTTCCACATCCTTACCACACAACTTACATTTCCCATTTTCAACCTCTTCAGGGTATAACCAATCATGCTCCTCGCATCTATACGTTTCCTTACATACCATACCTTGCGTTAGTAACCGCTGGAAAGGCTCGTCAAACTTAAGATACCCAAGATCTCGCAATACTTTTGTATAAAACCTTGAATAAAGTAGATGCAGTATGGCATGCTCAACACCACCTATATATTGGTCAACGGGCATCCAATAATCGACCTCATCTTTATCAAATGGAGCAGTATCAAGCTTTGGTGAACAATATCTTAAAAAGTACCATGATGACTCCACAAATGTATCCATGGTATCCGTTTCTCTCTTTGCCATTTTCCCACACTTTGGACATTTAACATTGACAAATGATTCAGATTTATCAAGAGGATTTCCTATACCTGTAAACTCCACATCAATGGGGAGCTTCACAGGAAGATCTTCATAAGGTACAGGAACAATGCCACAATAATCACAATAGATAATCGGGATAGGAGCACCCCAATACCTTTGTCTTGATATCCCCCAATCTTTTAATCTATAATTTACCGCCCTTTTCCCTATACCCAAAGACTCCAAATAATCAATAATATCAGTTTTAACCTTTTCACTATCCATCCCATTAAATTTGTCAGAATTCACCATCACTCCACTTTCAGCATAAGCCTCAGTCATAGTTTCAGGATCTAAATCTCTATCATTGGGTTTAATTACAATAATAATTTTAAGGTTGTATTTTCTAGCAAATTCAAAGTCCCTTTGATCATGTGCAGGTACCGCCATAACTGCACCGGTACCGTAATCCATCAATATATAATTCGCTATATAAATAGGCATCCTGTAGCCTGTTAAAGGATTGGTGGCATATTTACCTGTAAAAAAACCTTTTTTCTCTTTATCATCTGCCATACGACTTACTTTATCTTCTGCAAGTATAGATTCTATAAACTTCAACCCTTCACACTCGTATTCAGTCCCTTTAATCAATTCTTTAGATAAGTGATGTTCTGGAGCAAGAAGCATAAAAGTTGCACCATAAAGTGTGTCTGGTCTTGTGGTGAATACAGTAATATCGATATCTTCATTTTCTACTTTAAAATTAACCTCTGCACCATACGATTTACCTATCCAGTTCCTCTGCATTATAAGAACCTTCTCTGGCCAGCCAGGTAATTTATATGTATAATCCAATAATTCTTCAGCATAATCTGTAATTTTAAAATACCAACTATTAATCTCTTTTTTAGTAACCTCTTCGCCGCATCTCCAACATTTACCATCCTCAACCTGTTCATTTGCTAAAACAGTATGACAATCGTTACACCAGTTTTGAAGGGATTTCTTCCTATATACCAACCCTTTTTCATACATCTGCAAGAATATCATCTGCTCCCATTTATAATACTCTGGATCACATGTTGCTATCTCCCTATCCCAATCGTAAGATAATCCCATTTTTTTAAGCTGTACCTTCATATTTTCTATATTGGAATAGGTCCACTTAGCAGGGTGTACCTTGTTTTTAATAGCAGCATTCTCTGCCGGCAAACCGAAAGCGTCCCACCCCATAGGATGAATCACATTAAATCCCTGCATAAATTTATATCTTGAAATAACATCACCGATTGCATAATTTCTAACATGCCCCATGTGTATCTTTCCAGATGGATAAGGGAACATCTCTAAACAGTAATACTTAGGCTTTTTATTATCTTTTTCAACTTTAAAAACCTTTTTCTCTTCCCATATATTTTGCCATTTCTTTTCTATTATTGAATGATTGTATTTCATCTGTTTCCTCCTTACAAGATAACATGATTAAATAGCAAGAATTTTAACAAACTTCAAGTAAAAGATTGACTTACCCATTGTAAAAAAATAAAGGTTGAGGAATGAATCCTCAACCACTTAACTACTTAACCACATAACTAGTCAACTATTCACCTACTCAACCATTCCCTAAGCCAACGCCAAACCTCTTCTACTTCTCATCTTCTGCGATATATAAACGAGAGCAAATAGAACCAATCCAACACCATACATATAATATTTAAGTGAATGATCCAACCCTAAAAGAGAAGTACCAATCTTAGGATTAAAAAGTAATAATGAAGCCATTAATAATAGAGGCATCTCATACCATCTGTTTTTTACTATTAGCCAATCCTGTAATAAACTGGCAAACGCAAAACCACCAAATACACTCATTGCAAATATAAACAACCCATGTCCCCAAGAATTTATACCATGCAAAATAAGATCAGGATTAAATATAAACATAAAAGGGATAATAAATGTTCTTGAATGATATACAAACCCTTGTATACCTGTTTCTATAGGATTAGATCCAGCTATTGCAGCAGCTGTATATGAAGCAAGTCCTACGGGTGGAGTATCATCTGCAAGCATACCGAAGTAAAAACAGAATAGATGAGCCGCCATAAGTGGTACAACTAAACCGTAATCTCCACCAAGTTCAACAATAACCGGAGCTATTAAAGAAGCCATTACAATATATGTAGCGGTAGTTGGTAAACCCATACCAAGTATAAGACTTGCAAAAGCAGTTGCTATAACTAAAATGTATATATTCCCATTGGAAAGAGCTTCAACGATCTGTGTCAACATACCTCCTACACCAAGGGTTACTATGCCAACGATTATCCCAGCGGACGCACATGCAAGAGCAACCGATACCATATTTTTTGAACCTTGAACAAATCCATCTATAATATCGTGTAGAAAAATTTTAACACCTTTTATATAATTTTTATCGTTAATATGTGACTCATATAATCTTTTTATTAACATAATAATCACAAGAAATATAATTGCCCTAAAAGCTGAAAGTTCAGGGGAATGCCTTAATATTACCAATTCATAAAGAAGAATAAAAATAGGGATCAAGTATATATAACCTCTTTTGAGAGTATCAAAAAATCTGGGAGTCTCTTCATAAGACAGACCTTTAAGTCCAAGCTTGGAAGCCTCAAGATGACTTA
>JAINCL010000156.1:0-2904 GCA_036574145.1 Deferribacterales bacterium
ACTCCAAAGGAAAAATCTCATAGCAAAAGGGTATTCACCAGATATTCTACTCATGTCGGCTACTCCAATACCGAGAACGCTTGCTATGACATTTTATGGTGATCTGGATGTATCTGTTATAGATGAAATGCCTCCCGGGAGAAAACCTATAGCAACAAAGGCTTACAGAGAGTCTGAACGTTTTGAAGTGTTTAGGTTTGTTAAGGATGAGATTTCTAAAGGTTTTGGGGCGTATTTTGTATATCCACTTATAGATGAAAGCGATGCATTGGAAGTTAAAGCAGCAACCAAGGCTTTTGAAGAAATTGCAGAATTTTTTGGAGAAAAAAATGTTGGTTTGCTTCATGGCAGAATGAAAAGTGTTGAAAAACAGTCTTTAATGGAACGGTTTAAGAATAAAGAGATAAGTATTCTTGTCTCAACTACGGTAATAGAGGTAGGTGTTGATGTACCTCATGCGACGGTGATGGTGATTGAAAATGCAGAAAGATTTGGTTTGTCACAATTGCATCAGTTAAGAGGTAGGGTTGGTAGAGGGGGAGATAGTTCGTATTGTTTTCTGATATATTCTGATAATGTTTCAGAAGAAGGGTTAAAGAGGATTAGAGCAATGGTAAAATATACTGATGGGTTTAAACTTTCAGAGATAGATCTTGAGATGAGGGGCCCTGGCGATATCTTTGGTACTAGACAATCTGGTTTACCAGAATTTAGATTTACCAATATCATAAAGGATTCTGGTATATTGTTACGTGCTCGAGAAGATGCCAGGGAGATCCTCGAAAAAGACCCTTTACTTTCACTGCCTGAGAATAGAATAATTAAAGAAAATCTGAAAATTAGATGGAGAGAGACATACGATCTTATAAATATTGGATAAATAAAAAAGCATGGATATAAAGTTATCCATGCCGATATTTCTAATTATTTTTCGATTACCAGCCAAATATAAAGATCACCGTTTTGTGGATCTATAAACTCGTCTTTAATAATTGCACCCTCTAAAATCTCTTCAGCCTTATGTTTTGACTCTGTGGTGAATTTTGAACTGTAATAAGCTGCTACATTATTTGATATTTGGGTTCTTTCCAGTTTGGCTGTAGTATCAACAATTACACGTATTTGTTTTGCCAATTCTGCCTGGGCTAAAGTTTTTGCTAATCTTTTTTGTCCAGCATAACCTTGTGGAGCTGCATTTTTTCTTGCAATACCAACTGCTCCGAGATAACCATCATAGTTTGGTTCCCAGAACCATACAGGTTTTCCATCTCGTAATGGATAGGAGTTTTTTTTCAATTCTTTTTCAGATATTTTTGATGGGGCTTCTTTTTCTTCTATTGTTTTTTTTGCGATCGGTTGTGGTTCAGTCTTTACTGAGGCAGATTTTTCCTGTTGTTTAGCTTCAGTTTGAGGAGCTTTTTCACCTTTAATCTCTTTGTCCAGCTCTTCAAATGCTTTTTGAGCTTTTGACTGTTGCATTGCTGCTTGATCCTGTTTAACGGTAGTTTTTGAGGTTTTTTCTGCCATACAGGATATTAAAATAGTGGCTAAAAAAGACATTATAAATATTTTTTTCATTAATACCTCCTACTTAATTATGATTTTAAACGATTATTTTTAAAAGTCAAATAAAATGTTGATTGAGTAGGTGAGTGATTGGTGGTGGGGGAATAGGTAATAAAACGATGTTTGTAGGTAAAGTTTATTTATTATCTGTTGACAATGGAAGCTATAAGTTATAGTAAAAATAATCTTCATGATGAGAAAGAGGTGAAAAGATGGGTAATTTTAAATTTACAAAAAAAGATAAGTATAATGTAGCAATCGCAGGAGCTACTGGAGCGGTAGGGGAAACATTTTTGCAAATTTTAGAGGAAAGGAATTTCCCGATTAATAAATTGAGACTTCTTGCTTCTAAACGTTCTGTTGGAAAAACTTTAAAGTTTAAAGGTCAGGATTACAAGGTTGAAGAATTAACACATGATTCTTTTAAAGGTATTGACATAGCTCTATTTTCTGCTGGCGCAAGCAGAAGCCTTGAATTCGCACCTTCTGCTGTTAAGGCTGGTGCTCTCGTTATCGATAATAGCTCTGCTTTTAGAATGGATAAAGATATTCCATTGGTTGTACCAGAAGTTAATGCACAGGCTGCATTTGATAATAATGGTATAATTGCAAACCCTAACTGTACAACTATCATCATGGTTGTTGCTTTAAAACCTCTTCATGATTATGGAAAGATTAAAAGGGTTGTGGTATCTTCTTATCAATCATCATCAGGTGCAGGTGCTCAGGCTATGGAAGAACTTCTTGCTCAAACAAGGGCCTGGGCTAAAGGTGAACCTATCCATGTTGAAAAATTCCAGTATCAGCTACTTTTTAACGTTATTCCTCATATCGATAAATTTACGGAAAACGGCTACACTAAAGAAGAGATGAAGATGTTTAATGAAACAAGAAAGATCATGGGTGATGATACTATAAAAGTTACAGCTACCTGTGTGAGGGTGCCTGTAATTTCTGCTCATTCTGAGGCTGTAACTATAGAAACTGAGAAAAAGATTACTGCTGAAAAGGCAAGAGAGCTTTTAAGTAAGGCTCCTGGTGTTCAGGTGTTGGATAACCCAGAAAAGAATGAATATCCTATGCCACTCTTTGTAGCTGGTAAAGATGATTGTTATGTTGGCAGAATTAGAGAGGATATATCTTGTGAAAACGGTTTGACATTCTGGGTTGTTGGTGACCAGCTTAGAAAAGGTGCTGCACTTAACGCTATTCAGATAGCAGAACTGTTTATTAAATAGTAGTATAAAATTAAACATATATAAAATAAGGCGGAAAATATCTCCGCCTTATTTTTTTTGGCTTTTATAAAATATTTCATTGTTATGTTTATATGAGATG
>JAINCL010000157.1:0-1000 GCA_036574145.1 Deferribacterales bacterium
AAGGTGTTGGTGAAGCTATAGTTTTTGGTAATAAAGACTATTCCATTAGAATCTGGCTTGAACCTGATAGGTTGTCTAAGTTTGGATTGACGGTAAATGATGTTATAAATGCTGTGAAGAATCAAAATATACAGATATCTGCTGGTTCAATAAATGATGAGCCGACTTCAGATAATAAAGGGTTCACATATACACTAACCACTCCGGGTAGATTAAAAACCCCAGAAGAGTTTGGGAATATTATTATTAGATCTAAAAACGATGGTTCTACTTTTAAGTTAAAAGATGTTGCAAGGGTGGAATTGGGTGCAGAACGATATATGTTAAAAGCAAGGTTCAACGGGCAGGAGATGGCACCTGTTGGAATTTTTCTTGCTCCTGGTGCAAATGCTCTGGATACTGTAAGTGAGGTTGACAAAGTATTACAAAATATTTCACAAAAATTCCCCAAGGATGTTAAATATAAAATATCTTATGATACTACAAAGTTTATAAAGATATCTATTAAAGAGGTTGTTAAAACACTTTTTGAAGCTCTTATGTATGTTACACTTGTATTGTTTTTATTCTTGGGTAAATTTAGAGCTACAATCATTCCTGCACTGGCTATACCTGTTTCAATTATCGGAACATTTGCAGGGATGTATCTTCTTGGCTTTTCCATAAATCTGCTTACCCTTTTTGGATTGATACTTTCCATCGGTCTTGTGGTGGATGATGCAATAATAGTTATCGAAAATACAGAAAGGATTTTGAAGCTAGAAAAAAATATTTCTGTTAAAAATGCAACAATAAGGTCTATGAAGGAGATACAGAGTCCTGTAATAGCCAATGTCCTGGTACTGTTTGCTGTATTTATACCTGTTGCCTTCATTGGTGGATTTAGTGGTGTTATGTATAAGCAGTTTGCTGTTACTATGGTGATCTCAATGGCCATATCTGGTCTTGTGGCTTTAACACTTACACCTGCGTTATGTGTTGTTTTCTTAAAAGAGAATGA
>JAINCL010000158.1:0-2624 GCA_036574145.1 Deferribacterales bacterium
AGTAACCTTATTTTAGGTCCTCCAAGATCCTGTAGAATAGCTGTATATTTACGTAATTTTGCCGATATGTTTCTTATTTTTTTTATTGTTTGTAGATGGGTTTCATGATCACCATGGGAAAAGTTTAACCTGAAAAGATCTACTCCTTTTAAAATGAGTTTCTCTATCATTTCATTCGATGATGAAGATGGCCCTATTGTGGCAATTATTTTGGTCTTTCTCATATTAGTACTCCTAAATCTCCTGTGATATATTACATTATAGCTTAATTTATAGAAAAAGTGAAACAAATACAGGGACAAGGGCACTTAAAATAAATCCATGAACAAAGGCAATTATTGCAGCCTCATCACCTGCATATTTTTCTATTATGGGGAGGGTGGTATCCATGGAAGTGGCTCCAGCAGGTGCGATTGACACGAATTTGTTTAGATATTTTGCTATAAATGGGATTAAAAAAATACTGAATATTTCTCTAAATACATTAGCAAGAAATGCTATGGAACCGTAATCAGGACCTATCGATTTTGAAATTATAACGGCTGATAGGGAATACCAACCAAAACCTGAAGCTATAGCCATGGAATATTTCATCGGTATAGATATTACAAAAGAGGATAAAAAACCTCCAAAGAGTGTTCCAAGTATTGTTCCCACAGGGATTAAGAAAGCGTATCTATCGGCAGTAAATATCTTTTTAATGGAGTTTGTATCCCGTCCTATATCAAATCCCACGATTAAAAGAAGTAAATAAAGCGACCAGTCTGTTATCGAGCTGGACATATTTATAATATATTGAGGTAAGAAGCCGAATTGTGCAAAAAATACACCTAAAATTATTGAAATAAGCATTAAGAAGATCAATCTTTTCTCCCAAAAATCTTTACTATAAAAAAAACAGATAATATACTCATAGAGACTGTAAAAAAAGTTATAGTGATTGATTTGATTCCAAAGTTGATGATTTTATTATTAAGGTCAGGGTCCTTCCCTATCCCTACCCCCATAAAAAAAAGAAGTATAAGCACAGATATATTAAGTAGTATTTTTGATATTTTATCAACAGGTTTCTCTCTTAAAAAGTAACCTAGCAATCCTCCAATAATCAAAAAAAACAGGTAAATCCACATGACTAAACTTTGATCTCCGCAGAGAACCCAACAGCATCCTTATATTTTTCAAGAATCGGATTGATCTCCTCCTTAATAAATTCCTCCACCTGTTCGGGGGCTCTACCTATGAAATCTTTTGGGTTCATTATATTATCTATCTCATCTTTTGATAGAGGTATCCTTTCATCTTCAATTAATCTTTCAATAAGGTCATTTTTACCACCTTCATATTTAACAACTTTTCCAGCTTCCATTGAATGAACTCTGATTATTTCGTGCATCATCTGTCTATCGGCACCTTTTTTTACAGCTGCCATTATAATATTTTCAGTTGCCATAAAGGGTAGTTCTTCCATTATATGCTTTTCTATCATTTTTGGATATACCACAAGACCATCTGTGATATTTATGAGTAGTTGTAATATTGCATCTACAGATAAGAACGATTCAGGTATAACCAACCTTCTATTGGCAGAATCATCTAGGGTTCTTTCAAACCACTGGACAGAATGGGTAAGTAGAGGGTTTAGTAGATTTGTAATTACATACCTTGCAAGGGAACAAACCCTTTCACTTCTCATGGGGTTTCTTTTATAAGCCATGGCACTGGAACCTATCTGGGTTTTCTCAAAAGGTTCTTCTACCTCTTTAAGGTTTTGTAAAAGGCGTATATCTGTTGCCATTTTATGTGCCGATTCTGCAATACCTGCAAGCACCTTAAGTACCGAGGAATCCTGCTTTCGTGTATAGGTTTGCCCTGTGATTTTAAGTACCTTATCAAAACCCATTTTAGCGGAGACCATTACATCTAATTTTTTAACCTTTTCATGGTCACCATTGAATAATGCTAAAAAAGATGCTTGAGTACCTGTGGTCCCTTTTACTCCTCTAAATTTCAAATTTTCCACCACAAACTCCAATTCTTCAAAATCCAGTAGAAAATCTTGTAACCATAGACAGGCTCTTTTTCCCACTGTTGTTAATTGTGCTGGTTGAAAGTGGGTGAATCCCAATGTTGGTAGATCTTTATATTCTATAGCGAATTTTTTAAGATTATTCATCAATGTTAAAAGCTGTTTCCTTATAATTTTAAGACCCTCTTTCATCTGAATAAGATCTGTATTGTCACCAACATAAGCACTTGTGGCACCGAGATGTATTATAGGCATTGCTTTAGGACAGACCTTCCCATAGGTATGGACATGTGCCATTACATCATGTCTAAATTTTTTCTCCATCTCTTTGGCGTATTCATAATCTATATTTTCTACATTTTGTTTCATCTCCTCAATCTGTTCATCTGTAATATTTAAACCCAATTCCTTCTCTGCTTCTGCAAGGGCGATCCATAATTTTCTCCATGTGGTGAATTTGGTATTTGGGGAGAAAAGTTGCATCATCTCTTTACTTGCATACCTTTCAGTCAAGGGGTTAACGTAAGTATTGTAAGACATAAGTACTCCTAAAAATTTTTTAAGAGATTAATATTACCTATAATTTATAATAGTTGTC
>JAINCL010000002.1:0-1757 GCA_036574145.1 Deferribacterales bacterium
GGTAGAGGTGGTTCAGATACCACTGCAGTTGCAATTGCAGCTGCCATAAAGGCAGATGTTTGTGAAATTTATACCGATGTAGATGGAGTATATACAGCCGACCCAAGAATAGTAAAAAATGCTAAAAAATTAGACAAAATATCATATGAAGAGATGCTTGAACTTGCTTCATTGGGTGCAAAGGTTTTACAATCAAGATCCGTCGAACTTGGTATGAAATATAACACACCTATTATGGTACTTTCATCATTAGAAGATAAACCAGGAACATTGGTAACTAAGGAGGATAAAGATATGGAAAGAGTAATCGTTTCAGGAGTAACAGCAGACAAAAATCAAGCAAAAATTACAATTGTTGGGGTACCTGACAAGCCAGGGATTGCAGCTGAAATATTCGGTAAATTGGCAGAAGCCAATATAAATGTTGATATGATAGTTCAAAATGTGGGTATTGATGGGAAAACAGACCTATCATTCACTGTAGCTAAAACCGATCTTTTAAGAGCAATGGATGTTTGTGAAGCAGTAAAAAATAGTATAGGCGCATCAAAAGTGATAAGTGATGAAAATATAGCAAAGGTTTCTATCGTTGGTGTAGGTATGAAGAGCCATGCTGGAGTGGCTGCTAAGATGTTCAAATTACTATCTGAGAATAATATTAATATTCAAATGATCTCCACAAGTGAAATTAAAATATCTTGCGTAATTGATGAAAAATTTGCAGAATTAGCAATAAGAGTTTTACACGAAAACTTTGTGGAGGAAGGAGATAATGTCTCATAAAATATATTTATACGATACAACCTTAAGAGATGGTACACAGGCTGAAGATGTAAATTTCACCGTTCAAGATAAAGTAAGAATCGCTGAAGCTCTTGTAGATTTCGGTATAGATTATATCGAGGGTGGTTGGCCCGGTTCCAACCCCCGAGATATAGACTTTTTTAACGAGGTAAAGAAATCTAAAATAGCCTCTCCAAAGGTAGCTGCTTTTGGTAGCACAAGAAGAGCAAAACTTACATGCGATTCCGATGATAATATTCAAGCCCTCCTACAGAGTCGAGCCCCTACGGTAACCATTTTCGGTAAAACATGGGATCTGCATGTCAAAGAAGCATTAAAGATACCTTTAGAGGCAAATTTAGAAATAATCTTTGACAGCCTAAGTTATTTAAAGAAAAGGGTTAATACCGTTTTTTACGATGCTGAACACTTCTTTGATGGTTACAAAGCCAATAAAGAGTATGCAATAAAAACACTGAAAGCAGCAATAGATGCAAAAGCTGATTGTCTTGTGTTATGTGATACAAATGGCGGAACAATGCCAGATGAATTGGTACAAATCATTAACGAAGTTAAGGAAGCAATCGGCAATTACCCCCTTGGTATCCATTGTCATAACGACAGTGATTGTGCCGTTGCCAATTCCATTTTGGCAGTTAAAAATGGTATTATACATGTTCAGGGTACAATAAATGGTTATGGGGAAAGATGTGGTAATGCAAACCTTTGCTCAATAATACCGAATCTAAAACTAAAATACCGATTTGAGACAGTATCTGATGAACAGCTTAAAAAACTTGTAAAAATATCAAGGCTTGTAAATGAACTTGGTAACTTAAAACATAATATACATCAACCCTATGTAGGTCGCTCTGCATTTGCCCACAAAGGTGGAGTTCATGTTAGTGCTATCCTGAAAAACTCAAGAACATATGAGCATATCGAACCAGAATTGGTGGGTAATAAGCAAAGGG
>JAINCL010000159.1:0-8570 GCA_036574145.1 Deferribacterales bacterium
AATGAGGTCTTAGATAAATATAATGAGATAACAGAGAAACTGGCAGACCCATCTATAATGTCCGACATGAAACTATATCAACAGTTGAGTAAAGAACATTCAGATATGAAGCCTATTGTTGAAAAATATCTTGAATATAAAAAAGTTCAGGATTCTATAAAAGAAGCGGAATCGATTTTAAACGATAGTAATGATAAGGATCTGGTGGAACTTGCTGAAATGGAATTGAAAGAGGGGAGAGAAAAGTTAGAAAAGATTCAGGAAGAATTAAAAATATTACTTCTACCTAAGGATCCATTTGATGAGAAGAATATTTATATTGAGATTCGAGCAGGTACAGGTGGAGACGAGGCATCTCTCTTTGCTGCTGATCTGCTTAGAATGTATATGCGTTATGCTGAAAAATGTGGCTGGAAAACAGAGATCATTGATGCAAATGAGACTGGGTTGGGTGGTTATAAAGAGGTGATTTTGCTGGTCAAAGGTAAAAATGCTTATAGTAAACTTAAGTATGAGGCTGGTGGACATAGAGTTCAAAGGATCCCTACAACAGAATCAAGCGGTAGAATTCATACCTCTGCTTGTACTGTTGCAGTGTTGCCTGAAGCTGATGATGTAGATGTACATATAGATCCTAAAGATTTAAGGATAGATGTATATAGATCTTCTGGTGCAGGTGGGCAGCATGTAAATACCACAGATTCTGCAGTAAGAATCACACATATTCCAACCGGGATTGTTGTTTCCTGTCAAGATGAGAGAAGTCAGATAAAAAATAAGGAAAAAGCAATGAAATTACTTAAATCCAAAATATTGGAGATGGAAATGGAGCGTCAACGAAGCGAGCTTGCTGAAAATAGAAAACAGCAGGTGGGCTCTGGAGATAGAAGTGAAAGGATCAGAACTTACAATTTTCCTCAGAACAGGCTAACAGATCATAGGATAAATTTAACTGTTTATAACCTTGATATGGTTATGGAAGGTGAACTTGATGAAATTATTGATGCTCTCATTACATATGATCAGGCAGAAAGGTTGAAAGCAATCGGTTTATAATGTGGGGATTTCATCATCTTCTTTTTTAGACCTTTTATATGATAGAAGTTTTATCATTTCTGTAAAAGAGTTACATTTTTATCTAAAACAATTTTTGCCTGAATATCAATCCAAAGAGTTCATTACATTTCTTTTAAAAAAGGATTATCGCGATTTTGATAAACTTATTGATGAAGATATTGAGATTTCAGGTGTAAAAAGATTCTACTTGAAAAAGGTTCTGGAGCATTACCCTGTTTCCTATATTACAAGAAATAGAAATTTTTATGGTTACGATTTTTATGTTGATGAAAGGGTTTTAATCCCCAGACATGAAACAGAGATTTTGGTGAATAATGCTTTAAATTATATCACAGAGGATTGTAGTATCCTGGATTTGTGCACAGGTTCTGGGGCTATTTTGATCACTATGATGCTTGAAAAAAGTGTATCTTACGGTTTAGGGGTTGATATAAGCTTACCTGCTCTTGAAGTGGCAAGATACAATGCAGATAAATATGGTTTAAGAGATAAAATAGATTTTGTATGTATGGATATATCTGAGATCGAATCTATTAATCTGAAGAAATTCGATATAATTACTTGTAATCCACCTTATGTTAGTAAAGATGAGGATATTGAGCTTTCTGTGCATTATGAGCCCTCATTGGCATTGTTTGCTGAAGATAATGGTTATATTTTTTATAAAAAACTATTGAGAATATTATCTAAATCGTGTAGAAAAGATACTGCTATATTTTTTGAAATAGGTAAAGGTATGGCACCTATACTTGCAGAGATATTTAAAGGTAAGGATATAACATTTATAAAAGATTATGCTGGCATTGAAAGGGTACTTATGTGGAAAAATTTGTAATTAATGGTGGAAATCGATTAAATGGGCAAATTAAGGTAAGTGGAGCTAAAAACTCTTCATTACCTATACTAACAGCTGCAATTTTGGCTGAAGGTGATTATGTCATCTCCAATGTTCCAAATCTGATGGATGTAAGAACTATGCTGAAACTGCTTGCTGGTATCGGTTTTGAGTATCAGTTTAAAGATAATATAGTTTATCTTAAAAATAGTGGGGATGATAATCTTTATATTGCTCCTTATGAGTTGGTTAAAACAATGAGGGCAAGTGTTTTGGTATTAGGACCATTACTGGCTAAGAAAGGGCGTGCTAAAGTTTCTTTACCTGGTGGGTGTGCAATAGGTGAGAGACCTGTTGATCAGCATATCAAAGCACTGGCTCAAATGGGAGCTAAGATCGATATAGAGCATGGATATATCATTGCTGAAGTTGATAAATTGAAAGGGGCTGAGATATATTTTGACCTTGTAACAGTCACAGGGACAGAAAATATAATGATGGCAGCTGTTTTGGCAGAAGGTGAAACAGTACTTTACAATGCAGCCCAAGAGCCTGAAGTTGTTGATCTTGCTAAATTTCTTAAAAAAATGGGGGCGAAAATCACCGGTGAGGGTACAAATGTTATAACAATTAAGGGTGTGTCTAAACTATCACCACAACCATATACTGTTATACCTGATAGGATTGAGGCTGGGACAATTTTATGTGCTGTCGCAGGGGTTGGCGGTGACGTTTTAGTTGAGGATGCTCCTGTAGATAGTATGAAAGCTACTATTGATAAGCTTGTGGAAACAGGTTGTCAAATCGATATCATCAATAATAGTTCAATTAGAGTTAAATCAGATGGGGTGTTGAGATCTGCAGATGTTGTTACGCAACCTTATCCTGGATTTGCCACAGATATGCAGGCTCAGTTTATGGCTATAATGACAAAAGGGAAAGGGATTTCAGTAATTACAGAAAATATCTTTGAAAATAGATTTATACATGTGGCTGAACTTAAGCGTATGGGGGCAGATATCAGATTAAAAGATAGATCAGCTATCATAAAAGGGGTTGAAAAACTTAGCGGTGCAGATGTAATGGCATCAGATCTCAGAGCAAGTGCAGGATTGGTTATAGCTGGATTAATGGCTGATGGGGTTACAAATATTCATAGGATATACCACCTTGATAGAGGTTATGAACTTTTTGATAGGAAATTAAATCTACTTGGTGCAGATATAAAAAGGGAAAAGGATGAATAGTATAATTACTGTGGCATTGCCTAAAGGGCGACTAGCTGAAGATACTATAGAGTTATTTTTAAAAAAAGGGATACTTGATAGTAGTTGTATAGATTTTAATTCAAGAAAATTAATTTTTGAGGATAGAGAGAAGGGGTTCAGATTTCTAATTGTACGTAATATGGATGTTCCAACATATGTTGAATATGGGGCATGTGATCTTGGTGTAGTTGGAAAAGATATTATATGTGAGACTAAGGCTGATGTTTACGAATTTATGGACCTTGGGTTTGGTTATTGTAGATTATGTGTAGCATCCCTGGAAGAGGATTTTAAATATAGACATGATATTAAAGTGGCAACAAAGTTTGTAAATATTACAAAAGATTTTTTTATTAAGAAAGGATTTTTTGTTGATACAATAAAATTATATGGTTCTATTGAGATTGCACCACTATTGGGATTATCAGATATTATAGTGGATCTTGTTTCCACGGGGGAAACATTGAAAAAGAACGGTCTTTTCTTAAATGATGTGATAATGGAATCGACTGCAAGGTTAATCGGCAATAAAAACCTTACAAGAGGGAAATATCAAAAAATAAAAAATATATTGGAGATGTTGAGAGGATGAAAAAGTTTATTATTGCTTCTATATTGCTACTTATATCCAGTTACCTTTTTGCTTCTACAATTGATGATGTGCGTGTAACTGGAAATAAAAGAGTATCTAATTCGAAAATCATCTCTTATTTACCTAAGACAGGAGATGAACTGGATCTTAAAAAGATCGATGAATCTGTTAAGAAACTTTACAATACAGGTTTGTTTCTTGATATAAAAGTGGATTTGAGTTTTCAAGAAGATAAAATGATTCTTACCTACATAGTTAAAGAGAAACCATTTATAAATAAGATATATTTTGAAGGGAATAAGGAGCTTAAAGAGGATAAGTTAAAAGAGGTTCTTAAGATTAAGGAAAATTCACCATTTGATAAAAATGTTATTGAGGAAAACCTCAAGGAAATAAGGAAAAAGTATGAAGATAATAATTTTTTCAATGTAAAGATATCTTATGATATTGAGGAAAGAGGTAATAATTCCGTTGATATTGTATTTAGTATTGAGGAAGGTGTTGAATCTAAAATTCATAAAATAAATTTTTATGGCAATAAGGCTTTTAAAGAAAAAGAGCTCAAAAAGATAATTGAGACCAACGAGAAAGGGATTTTTTCATGGTTGACAGGAAGCGGTAAGATTAAAAGAGAAAATCTTGAGTATGATAGGGAAAGGTTAAGGGCGCATTATTTAAATAACGGATATGCAAAGGTTAAGATCGGGGAACCTGAATTGATATATTCGGAAGATAAGAAGAAGGTTACTTTAAATTTTAGAATTGAAGAGGGTGATAGATACAAGGTAGGTGATATTACATTTAAAGGTAATATCCATATCGATAATAAAACACTTTATGATAGATTAAATTTAAAGAGTGGGACATATTTCAGTGCTGAAAAATTTCAGAAGGATATAGCATCTCTAACGGATGCTTTTACAGAGATAGGTTATGCCTTTGCCAATGTGGATCCTATTAACGATTTTAACGAAGATAATAAAACGATTAATATAACTTATAATGTTGAAGAAAATATGCTTTATTATATAGATAGGTTAGTAATATCTGGTAATAATAAGACAAGGGACAGGGTTATAAGAAGGGAATTTGATATTGTGGAAGGTGATTTATATAACAGTAAAAAGATAAAAGATTCTAAACAGCACGTTGAATTTACAAATTATTTTGAAGAGGTTACTTTAAAGGAAGATATAGTGGATGGAACTAATAAAATAGGTTTAAAGCTTAATGTTAAAGAGAAACCAACAGGAATGTTTACGATAGGTGCTGGTTATTCCAGCCTTGACGGATTAACTGGTATGACGTCTATAAGCCAGCAAAATCTATTTGGGCTCGGTTATAGTCTTGGTTTAAAGGCTGAATTTTCATCAAAAAGAACAGATTATACATTAAGTTTTACAAATCCTTGGCTTTTCGATAGACCGATAACTTTTGGGGTTGATCTATATAATCTTAAGAGAAGTTATTATGAGTACACAAAGGAATCTACTGGTGGTGCTTTGAGACTTGGGCATCCGATCATAAAAAGAAAGTTATATGTTAACTACAAACTTGCTTATGATAAAATTAAGATTTACGATTTAGATTGGGATGCTTCTGATTATATTAAGGAACAGGAGGGTGAAACAACTACAATAAGTTTTACGCCTTCTATAGTATGGAATACGTTAAATCATCCGTTTGATCCATCTAAAGGGAATAAGTCGTCGATGTTTATAAAATATGCCGGTGGACTTTTAGGGGGGGATAACGACTTTATTAAGACAGGCATTGAAAGTAACCAATATTTCCCGTTATTCTGGTCTTTTGTTGGTATGATTAAAGGTGAAATAGGGTATGTTATGGCATATAATAATAAGATAATTCCAATAGATGAGAGATATAGACTTGGTGGTATGTATAGTGTAAGAGGGTATAAATATGGTGATATCTCCCCTAAGGATGAAAATGGTTATGCTTACGGTGGTGATAAGTATGTTCAGTTTAATGCAGAGATTACATTCCCCATATCAGAAGAGAATAAGTTTAAGGGTGTAATATTTTTCGATGCTGGTCAGGTTTATGACAATGGGGTGAGTTATTTCAGTGGAGAATTGGCTAAATCATATGGTTTTGGTTTTAGATGGTTTTCACCAATAGGACCATTAAGATTAGAATATGGTCGAAAGTTAAAGCCTGAACCTGGGGAAAAGAATGGTAGATGGGACTTTTCCATCGGTGGATTGTTCTAAAAATATTAAAGCAGGAGGTTATAGATGAAAAAAATATTAATTGGTTGCTTGGTAGTTTTGATACTGTTTGCAGGATCAGTTTTAGCAAATACTAAAGTTGCATTGTTTGATATGCAGGTTGCTCTTGATGAAAGTCTGGCTGGTAAAGAAGCTGTTGAATCTATGAAAAAAGAGTATCAATCTTTACAAAAAGAGATAGATACTAAAAGTACAGAACTTAAAAAGATGCAGGATGAAATTAATGCTCAAAGTGCAATTTTAAGTGAAGATGCAAAACAGGCTAAAATGGATGATTATCAGAAGAAACTTAAAGATCTTCAAAGGATCATTAAAGATGCAAATGATGAGATGAAAAAGAAGGAGCAAACGTTGGTGAACAAGATTGCCAATGAACTTAGAGAAGTTGTGGAGAAGCTTGGAAAAGAGCTTGGTTATGCTATTATTTTCGAAAAGAGAGAAGCCGGTGTATTATTTAGTTCAGATGCTGTGGATATTACAAAATTAGTTGTGGAAAGGTATAATATAGAATGGAAATCAAAGAAGAAATAAAACTTTCTAAAATAGCTGAACTAATAAATGGTGAACTGGTGGGTGATGATCTGCCAGTCTTAACGTTTTCTTCCATTGAAGAGCCAAAAAAAGGATCTGTAGTTTTAATTACAAATAAGAAATATCTTAAACTTTTAGATAACGATGCAATAGTTGCTGTTATTGTTACCAGATCACTAAATGCTAAGATAGATAAACCGCATATCTTGGTGAATGATGATCCTTTATTAATGGTGAAGTTGATAGATATCTTTTATCCCAAGAAAAGATTTGAGCCTAACATATCTAAAAATATTTCAACTGGTGATAATGTTCGTTTTGGAAGAGGATGCCTTATTGAAGACTTTGTCACCATTGGTAATGGGTGTTCAATTGGGGATAATGTAGTAATTAAATCTGGAGTTAGGATAGGTGATAATGTTACTATCGGAAACGATGTAGTTTTATATAATAACGTTGTTATATATGATGATGTTGTTATCGGAAATAATGTTATTATACATGCTAATTGTTCCATTGGTGGTGATGGATTTGGATATGTAAACCTTCCCAATGGCCATGTTAAGATCAGACAGGTTGGGAATGTTGTTATAGAAGATGATGTTGAAATAGGATGTAATACATGTATAGATAGAGCGGCACTTGGTTCTACTGTAATTGGAAAAGGTACAAAGATAGATAATTTAGTTCAGATAGGTCATAACTGTAAAATTGGAAAAAACTGTATTATCGTTTCACAGGTTGGAATTGCAGGTTCATGTAAGATTGGGGATTACGTGATAATAGCTGGTCAGGTTGGTATAGGTGATCATGTATCTATCGCTGGTGGTTCTATTATCCTTGCCCGCTCAGGGGTCATGTCTGATATAGAGGGAAAAGGTGTTTATTGTGGTGCTCCTGCTATGGATGTTAAATTATTTATGAAAAATACTGCTGTTTTTAAAGAACTTTATGAAATAAAGAGAACAGTTCAGCAATTGAAGGAGGCTATGGATGAATATAAAAGAGATAATGAATAGAATTCCCCATAGATACCCTTTTCTACTTGTGGATAAGGTTTTAGAGCTAAACGAAAGTAGTATTCTTGCTCAAAAAAACGTTACATTTAATGAGCCATTTTTTATGGGGCATTTCCCAAATGAACCGATTATGCCGGGTGTTTTACAGATTGAAGCTCTGGCACAAGCAGGTGGTATCCTAATATCTAAAAATTTTGAGGATATCCTTTATCATGAGTGTGAGATCTTTTTTATGAGTATTGATAATGCAAAATTTAGAAGACCTGTTATCCCAGGGGATGTTTTATTGCTTAAAGTTGGATTTATAAATAAAAAGGGTAACGTTTTTAAATTAAAAGGGGTGGCCTCTGTTGAAGATAAAGTGGCTACTGAGGCAGAATTTATGGCAATGTTTAGGAGAAAACAATGATAGGTGATAATTGTATAATAGATAAAAGTGCAATAATAGCTGACTCAGCTATTATTGAACCTAATGTATATATTGGAAAAAACTGTGTTATAGGTGAAAATGTTAAGATAGGTTTTGGAGCCGTTATAGAATCTAACACTGAAATTGGTGATGGGACAGTTGTATCTCCCAATGCTCATCTTGGAGGTGCTCCACAGGACCTAAGTTATAGAGGTGAAGATACAAAACTGATAATTGGTAAAAACTGTGTCATAAGGGAGTTTGCTTTTTTACATAGAGGATCAACAAAAGAGGATTGGAAAACTGTCATAGGTGACAACTGTTTTATTATGGCTGCAAGTCATGTTGCCCATGATTGTGTTTTGGGCAATGGGGTTATTTTGACATCTTATGCTGCTTTGGCTGGTCATGTTCATGTTGGAGATAATGTAATATTTGGTGGTGGTGCGTTGGTGCATCAATTTATAAGAATTGGGGATATGGCAATGGTGGGTGGTGGCACAAAGCTAACAAAAGATGTACCACCTTATGCACTCGTTGATGGTAATCCAGCTATGCTACATGGTTTAAATATGATAGGTCTTAAA
>JAINCL010000160.1:0-2371 GCA_036574145.1 Deferribacterales bacterium
TAAAAAAGATGGACTTTATGATTAAAAGATTTCTTTTTATATTTTTGACGGTTATCTTTACATTAAATCTCAATGCTGAAAGTGTATCTTTAGAGGACCAAAATGGTAAAACCATCCTCTCATTACAACTTCAGCAACCAACCGATATCATAGAAAAAAAATTTGAAAATAACAGATTAATTATTAAATTAAAAGGTGAACATGACTTTACTACCAATCAGTTTTTCCATAAATATATAAACAGAGTTAGATCTTATAAAGACTCATCCAACACTATCTTACAAATAGACTTTGAAAAAAATCCATCCCATTTTGACATAAAACAAAATGCAAATGGATTTGTTTTAGAATTTGAATTTCCCAAAAATGAACCTCAAACTCCTCCAGAAACAGGTGGAAATATATTTTTAAAAATGATTATAAGTATATTATTTATAATCGTATTAATCCTTGTACTATATTGGTTGATAAAGTTATTCATGAAAAAAACTTTTTTAAATAACATCCCTGGAGTAGGTAGGGCATTAGGGAAGATAGATATACTACCCGGGAAAACAGTTGTCTTTTATGAAATAAAAGACAAAGTTTATATGTTTGGAGTGTCAGGAGACAATATAAGACTTCTTGATAAGATAGAGGATAACGATACTATAGATGCTATTAAAGCTGGATTTTCACAAAAAGCAGATTTCTCAAGTTATTTTAGATTTTTTAGTGGTAATACAGATATAAAAGAAGAGATTAAAACCTCTTCCACAATAATTCAAGATAAGGTGGAATCATTAAAAAAGAAAAACTGATTTTAATTATTCTACTTTTGTTAGTTGCTTTCTCTATAAGCTATGCCGCAGACCCTATCCCTCTACCCACTTTTAGATTTGGCATGGAAGGTAGCAACAATCCAAAAGATGTCGCAGTCACATTACAGATTATCTTTTTAATAACAATACTTTCCCTTGCCCCAGCCATACTTATCCTTATGACTTCCTTTACAAGGATAATAATTGTCTTCTCTTTTCTAAGGAGTGCCATGGGAACTCAGGGAACACCACCGAATCAGGTATTAATCGGTCTTGCATTATTTCTTACATTTTTTATCATGTCTCCGGTATTCTCAGATATAAATAAAAATGCCTTATCCCCATACCTTGATGGAAAGATAGGGTTTACTGAAGCTCTCGTTGAAGCCAAAAAACCCCTTAGAAAATTTATGCTTGAAAATACAAGGAAAAAAGATATTATAACATTTCTTGAAATATCCAGAACCCCTACTCCAAAAACAGTAGACGAAATACCTGACATGGTAATATTACCAGCCTTTGTTACCAGTGAAATACAGACAGCCTTTGAAATAGGATTTCTTTTATTTTTACCATTTTTAATAATTGATTTTGTCGTTTCCAGTGTTTTACTTTCCATGGGGATGATGATGCTACCACCTGTAATGATATCGATGCCTTTTAAGATACTTCTTTTTGTCCTTGTTGATGGGTGGAACCTAATTGTTACATCATTGGTAAAAAGTTATATGTAAAATAAGGAGTTTATATGAATGCCGATATGGTAGTAAGCTTAACCACAAAAACCTTAGAATTGGCATTGTTAATTGCTGCTCCGATGCTTATTTTTGGATTAGTTGCCGGCTTAGTTGTCAGTATATTTCAAGCTGTTACTCAGATTCAGGAGATGACCCTCTCATTTATCCCGAAGATATTGGCCGTTATTTTAGCATTAGTGATATTTTTCCCATGGATGATGGATCTAATGATATCATTCACATTAAACCTTTTAAACAACATTAATAGTTATATTGGAAAATAAAAAAGGCTGGATTAACCAGCCATTATAAGATCCTTTAATCCTTAGGTTTGCCTTTATCTCTACCTTTACCATGACCTTTATCTTTATGTTTCTCTTTCTTATGTTTACCAATCTTATCCTCTTTGAGGAGATGAAATTCATTTGAACCAGGTTTTACACCAAGCTCCATAGCTATGACACCCCAACCTTTACCTCTATTCTTTTTATAAACTTCAAATACCTGTTCAGGGGGCCTTTTTGTAACCTCAGATAACCTAAAGATCATATAAACGTCTGCAGGCTTATCCACCTGTTTATAATAATATTCCACCCTTTCTTGGGGTGCACCAAAGGTCACGCTTAGATCAGATTTAAAATTGGAGTCATCCTTTATCTGCATATTAAAATTAATCACAAAATTATCAAGCTCATCGGCATAAGCAGAAAATATTAGCAAAAATAATAATAAGGGAACGAAGAATAATCTTTTCATCTTCACCCTCTAAAATTACTCATCATCATCCTGCTCAAATATTTCATCACCAAACGTTTCCCTCACCCATGCTTCAGC
>JAINCL010000161.1:0-1680 GCA_036574145.1 Deferribacterales bacterium
AGCTCACCTATAAGGGATTGAAACAAGCCTGTTCTATAACTGCAAAAGCCTTGAGTAATAAAGCAGTTTTTAGCTCACCTATAAGGGATTGAAACAGACACCTACATCATATAAAGCCCTTTCTAAAGTGCCAATGTTTTTAGCTCACCTATAAGGGATTGAAACAAGTCCTTACTGCCTATTTGAATAGTGTCTAACATATTGTTTTTAGCTCACCTATAAGGGATTGAAACCTTGAAAATACTCACAATGAACTTGCAGGCATTTTAGAACGTTTTTAGCTCACCTATAAGGGATTGAAACAACCATCAGGAAGTTAAAAGGCAGTTAGGCATTGAAACCGTTTTTAGCTCACCTATAAGGGATTGAAACTCCCAATTTTCTATGATTTTCATAATTCCAACAACTATTGTTTTTAGCTCACCTATAAGGGATTGAAACTGAGTTGGCTCGATGAAAACGGGGAAAAGCATACTAAATATGTTTTTAGCTCACCTATAAGGGATTGAAACCCCATAAACTTTCGACTGGCTTTTCGTTTTTTCGCAATATGTTTTTAGCTCACCTATAAGGGATTGAAACTTTTGTCGTTTGTATAGACGTGCCAAGGAATTGAAGCGAGTTTTTAGCTCACCTATAAGGGATTGAAACTTTGCTTCAGTTAGAATATTCTTGATGATTTGTGATGCTGTTTTTAGCTCACCTATAAGGGATTGAAACTTTTGCACGAGAGAGAAGGGGGGTTAAATAAAAAACAGTTTTTAGCTCACCTATAAGGGATTGAAACATCTTCATTTTTGACCTCCTTCTAAAATTTTTACTTGTTTTTAGCTCACCTATAAGGGATTGAAACTCTTCCCTTTAGTTTTGTAGTTTGCAAGTGCCAAGGCGTGTTTTTAGCTCACCTATAAGGGATTGAAACTTTGCTATTGTAGTAGGAACTAATGCCGACGCAGTTGTTTTTAGCTCACCTATAAGGGATTGAAACTTGAATTTGCAACGCTTTTTAATATCAATCCAATTATAATGTTTTTAGCTCACCTATAAGGGATTGAAACTCTCATCATAAAGGTTTTTGTATGAGATAAGAGAAGTATAGTTTTTAGCTCACCTATAAGGGATTGAAACGATAAAGCAAAGGTTTATAGACTTGACTTATTCAAGAACATGTTTTTAGCTCACCTATAAGGGATTGAAACCATTTTCTTGAAGTGAAAAATCTTAATGTATTTTTAGTTTTTAGCTCACCTATAAGGGATTGAAACATGTCAAAAAAACAGAGGTTTTATACAAAAGATTTGAAGAGTTTTTAGCTCACCTATAAGGGATTGAAACTAAAAAGAAGTTGAAAACGGTCAACTGTTTTTCACTAAAAGTTTTTAGCTCACCTATAAGGGATTGAAACAATCGTCTAAAACTTGCTTTATCAATGCTCTGTTTTTGTTTTTAGCTCACCTATAAGGGATTGAAACCTAGCTTGGAAATCAACAGTTGTGTATGTTGCATATGTTTGTTTTTAGCTCACCTATAAGGGATTGAAACGTAAAGGTTTTGAAACATATGCAACATACACAACTGTTGTTTTTAGCTCACCTATAAGGGATTGAAACATTGAAAAAAAAACGCCGTAAAAAGGAGATAAAGCAAGCGTTTTTAGCTCACCTATAAGGGATTGAAACA
>JAINCL010000162.1:0-7213 GCA_036574145.1 Deferribacterales bacterium
CTTGTAAATGGTGTCAAGATGGAAGGGTTGATTAAAGGTTTTGATAACTTTGTGGTTGTCTTAAAAGATGAATCCCAGAAGATGATCTATAAGCATGCTATTTCTACTATAGCACCTGCGGAGGAGATTGAGGATATAACCTCCTTAGAATAATATGGTATATGGTGGCGGAGTAAGAAGACCCTCCGATGTTGTTTTGTTTAATGCTGTGATGTATAATGTTAAGTTTATAAAAGATCCGCTTACCATAATAGAAAATATATTTGGAGAGATAATAGATAAAACTGATTTAATAGATTTTGTTCATACAGATTATTATCAAAAAGAATTTGGAGAGGATTTGAAAAAGATCTTTGTTGCTCATAATCTATTTTTTCAACCCGATAAGCTTATTGACTTTAAATTGATGGCTATAGAAGTAGAGGATAGATTTAAAATAGGTGGAGAAAGAAAGCTGAATCTTGACCCGGGATATGTGGCTGTGGAAAAGGTTGTTGCTGCAAGCACAAAGAATTTTACCCATAGGATATATCTTGGTAAAGGGATTTATGGTGATCTTCAATTACAGAGAAGAGGGAAAAGTTACAGATCTTTACCATGGACTTTTTATGACTATGCTTTACCTGATACGCTAAAATTTTTTGATAGAGTGAGAAATAAACTCATGGAAGGTGGGGTATGAATATAAAATATGCTGCACAAACTGTAGGCGAGATTGTTATTGAAGGTATCAAATTTATCCGTAATAAAAAGGTACCCCTTACCGCTACTACGCTGGCAAACTATCTGAAAGAGAATGAGCAATTTGAAAAGCTATTTTCAAATATGTCTGGTGATCCAGAACAAAACAAAGAATTGCGTAATTTTTTATTGGATAAGATCGTTTTTTTTCAAAATGTAATTGCTATCCCAGAGCTTTCTATATTAAAGCTTGAAATTGAAAAGGATGAGAGTTCAATCAATCTTAAAAATCATATAATTAATCTTATCTCAATAGTAGCTGAATATTTTGATAAAGCCATAGGTGTTCAAAATAGATTAAAAAGTATCATAGATGAGATAGTTATAAGGTTTGATAGCACAGCATTGAAAGTGACCAATATTCTCGAAGAGAATAGTAAGATTTTAAAGTCTGATATTGAAGAAGATAAATTAATAATGAATGAACTTGGAAATTTTAATAATCAGATTATTAATGAGTCGTCTATTGAGATTCTTAAACAGATTGTTTTGACAAAGGTTGATATGTTGACAAAGGAGATAAATAAAAAGATAGACCATAAAAGTGAAGTTTTAAATAAAATTGAAAAAGAGAAAGAGGATATAAAAAAGGAATATAATGAATATAAAACAAAAGAAAAGGAGATCATAAAGCTTAAGAGAGAGGTTGAAAAGTATAAGATGGAATCTGTAATGGATCCACTTACAGGGCTTTACAATAGGAGGTTTTTCGATAGAAAAATAACCGAAGAGATAGAAAGATGTAAAAGGTATGGTGCAACTTTTTCTATTCTGTTTTTGGATATAGATGATTTTAAAAAGATAAACGATACTTATGGGCATGTTGTTGGGGACTTTGTTTTGAAATATTTAGCAGAGATTTTAAGATCGGAATTAAGAAAGTCTGATTCTGCATTCAGGTATGGCGGTGAGGAGATGGTTATCCTCTTGACGGAAACAAGTTTGGAAAGTGCCTTAAAATTTGCCAACAGGTTGCTTGAAATGGTTAGAAATACAGTTTTTAAATATAAAGAAGAGGAATTGAAGATTACCATCAGTGTTGGTGTTGCGGAATATAAAGCTGGAGATAGTTTGGATTCATTAACAAATAGGGCTGATGCTGCTATGTATAGAGCTAAAAAAGAAGGGAAAAATAGGGTAGTAGGTGAATAGTTTAGAGTCCCTTATTTCAAAAGATACTCTTAATGCTGAAGAGATTAAGTTTTTGAGAAATTACCTGAAATCTAACGTTGATTTTTCTAGATTGGTAGATCTCTATGTAAAACATAATATATTGGATAAAATTGCAGTTGATATACTTTTAAAAAGGGTTAATGATAATCAGATAGCTTTAATAACTTCCGGCAGTCTACCTATTAACTACAATATGTATTCTGTAATAACCTTTTTACTTATTAAAAATTATCCAGATCACTACAAGTCTATTTTTGAACTTATGAAAAGATTAGATGGTAAAACCAAAAGAGACATTATTCAAGATTACCTTTTTACAGGGGAATATCTGACATTTCTCATTAAACTGATGAAAAATGACCCTTTTGTGGTTTCAGAGTTGATTGCTGCAGGTAAAATCGATGAGGGTAATATATCAATTCTTGCAACATCTTCAGAACCTGAGGTTTTGTTTAGAGTATCCAACTTGAAACATATTTTGTCTAAAAAGATAGATGTCATACGATTGCTTCTTGAAAACCCATTTACGCCTGACGAGTCTTTAATATCTTTGAAACAGCTTACTTTTGATCTTAACCTCATTAATATAGAACCACAAAAGATGGAGGAAGATGAGGAGATTAAAGAGGAGAAATTAGATAAGCCCTCTCGATCTGAGAATGATATTTTAGATGAGATATCAAAGGATATAAACGAAAGTCTGACCAGTAAAATAGCTAAGATGAGTATTCCCGAAAAGATAAAGTTGGCTTTAAAGGGTAATAAGAGTGCAAGGATGATATTAATAAAGGATCCAAATAAACAGATCTCTATAAATGTGTTATCCAATCCGAAAATTACAGAGGATGAGATATCATTTATTGTCAAGAATAAGGCTACGCCTGATCATATCATAAGAGAGATTGCTCGTAATAATACATGGATGAATAATTATAATATCTTACGTGATATGATGTTCAATCCGAAAACACCTCTGGAGATAAGTATGTCACAATTGAGCAGGATGTCGGTATCTGATCTTGAAAAGCTTGCAAAGTCGAGAGATGTCCCTTCTGTGCTTAAAAACCAAGCATTGAGAATGTTTACAGCTAAAACGGTGAAAAAGGTATGAGACATCTGATTTTTTTAGTGGTGGCTATTTTCCTGATCATATATCTATTGTTTGGAAATAATGGTTTTATACAGTATAAAGAGTTGGTAAAGATCAGAGAGAAATATAGAAGAGAATCTATGGAGTATGATAGGAGAATTGCCAATTTACAAGAGGAGACAGAATTACTGAAAAAAGATAGAGATTATCTTGAAATGGTGATAAAAAGGGAACTAAATTATAAAAAGAAAGAGGAAGACCTCTTTATAATCTTGAATAAAAATGAGAAAACTGACAGTAACAGAGATAACAAAAATCATTAAAAATGCCATAGAAAACCTTTTTGATGATACCATTGCCATTGAAGGGGAAGTATCAAGTTTATCGAGATCTCCAAATGGTCATCTATATTTTGTTTTAAAGGATGAAAATGCACAAATAAAAGTGGTACTTTTTAAAAAATATCTTGCCATCAATAAGGGGTATATACCTAAAAATGGTGATGGTGTAGTTGTGATTGGTGAATTGAGTGTATATGAGCCTGACGGAGTTTATCAGATTGTTGCGAGAAAAGTTGAATACAAAGAGGTGGGGAATTTTTATAAAAAGTTTGAAGAGACTAAGAGGAAACTTGAAGCTGAGGGGCTTTTTGATAGACTTTTAAAAAAAGATATCCCTTTGTTCATAAAAAAGATCGCGGTGGTAACATCTCCTTCTGGAGCAGCTATAAAAGATTTTTTAAAAATTTTGAGTGACAATGGTATTGGAGTTGAAATTCATCTCTGGGGTGTACAGGTACAAGGTGTTCAGGCTATCCCGGAGATTGTTGCTGTTCTAAAGGAGATAAATAATTATAATGATTACGATATAGTTATTTTGATGAGGGGTGGTGGTTCTTTGGAGGATCTTGCCATATTTAATGATGAGCAGATAGCAAGAGCCCTTGCTAATGTTAAAAAGCCTACAATTACTGCAATAGGGCATGAAAGGGATACTACCATTGTTGACTTTATTGCTGATTTACGGGCACCTACTCCTACTGCTGCTGCAAATCTTATTGTTGAACGATATGCTAATCTTATCAATATAATTGATAACAATCGAAAAAAGTTAACCAAC
Organism: Deferribacterales bacterium; assembly: GCA_036574145.1. Taxonomy (GTDB): domain Bacteria; phylum Chrysiogenota; class Deferribacteres; order Deferribacterales; family Calditerrivibrionaceae; genus Calditerrivibrio. Next base: position 4,124 of record JAINCL010000162.1, read on the forward strand.
ATTGTCGAAAAGAGGCTATTTTTTGTTTATCAAAGGCTTGATATATTGAATATCAGACTGGAAAAGAATTCACCATCTGAGCGATTAAAGCGAATTCATCAGTTTCTCGAACTATCGGTATTTAGCTTAAAACATAAGTTATTATTAAAGATGAAGGATTTAAATTCTGCATTAAACTATTATAAATCTGTTATTACAAAAAGTGGATTGACTAATAGAATATTGATATATAATAAAAAGCTCGAAATTATAGATCAGAAACTAAGGCATGTTATTAGTAAGAAGTTATCAGCTATAAATGAATATATCAATAACACTGAGCTTCTTTTGAGGATGTATGACCCGAATAATCTTTTAAAAAATGGGTATTGTATTGTTTCTAAGGATGGCAAGGTGATTACAGATGTTAGACAAGTGGAACTTGAAGATATTGTTGAAATTAAAATGAAAAATGGTTATATAAATAGTTCTGTTATAGGCAAAAAAATTATGGAGGATAATAGTGGATAGAATTCCAATTACCAAAGAGGGGTATGAAAAACTCAAGAAAGAGTTGGAAAGATTGAAGGTTGTCGAAAGAAAAGAGGTTATTGAGGCTATTAAAGAAGCCAGGGCACATGGTGATTTAAGCGAAAATGCTGAGTATGATGCTGCCAAGGAGAGACAAGGATTAATAGAGGGGAAGATTGCTGAGCTTGAATCTAAAATGAGTAGATTCGATGTTATAGATCCCTCTCAGATAAAAGGTGATAAGGTATCCTTTGGGGTATATGTTGAGATAGAGAATGTTGACACAGGTGAAACAAAAAGATACAGAATAGTTGGTCCTGATGAGGCGGATATTTCTAAAAATTATATATCTGTACTATCACCCATTGCAAAAGCCCTTATGGGTAAAAAAGTAGGTGATACAGCAATAGTTAGGGCTCCAGCTGGCGATAAAGAATATGAGATACTGGATATATCGTTAGAATAGTATGCCATCCATTTTAGTTGTAGACGATGAAAAATCTTTACGAGAGATTCTGGAGATACTCTTTAGCGGTGAGGGTTTTGAAGTTTTTACTGCTAAAAATTTAATGGAAGCTAAAAATATTATAGATACAACTAATCTGGATGTGGTCTGTTCCGACCTTGTACTTGGAAATGAAAGTGGTCTTGAACTTGTTAGGTACGCAAGGGAGAATGGTTACGACATCCCTTTTGTTCTTATAACCGCTTATGCAAGTCCTGAAAGTGCCATTGAATCTGTGAAACTTGGGGTAATAGATTATATCTCAAAGCCATTTGACAACGATAAATTAGTTAATATGATTAAGAGGATTGTAAAAAGATCTGAAAGCGAAGATAAAAATTTTTGTAAATTAGATGAGATCGTAGGTAATAGCCAATTTATTAGAGAGTTAAAAAGAAAAATCTGTGATGTGGCTAAAGGGGATAGCACAGTATTTATTTCTGGTGAATCAGGTACCGGAAAGGAATTGGTGGCGAGGGCAATACATAAAATAAGTAAAAGAAACAAAGCCCCTTTTATACCAGTTAACTGTGGTGCAGTACCTACAGAACTTATGGAATCTGAATTTTTTGGTTATAAAAAGGGTGCATTTACAGGGGCATTTAGTGATAAAAAGGGGCTTTTTGAAATTGCAATGGGTGGCACAATTTTCTTAGATGAGATAACGGAATTGCCACTGAATATGCAGGTTAAATTACTCAGGGTATTGCAGGAAAGAAAGATTATGAAAGTGGGTTCCACTGAAGAGATAGATATCGATGTTAGAATTATTGCGGCTACAAATAGGAATATAGAGGAAGAGGTTGAGGCCGGAAGATTTAGAAAGGATCTTTACTATAGAATCAATGTTGTTCAGATAGAGATGTTACCATTGAGGAAAAGATTGGAGGATATTGAACCTCTTGCTAAAGCTTTTTTAAAAAAATTCTCTGAACAGATGGGTAAAACTATTTCAGAGATATCTTACCCTGTGATGGAGATCCTTAAATCTTACGATTATAAAGGTAATATCAGAGAGCTTCAAAATATTATCGAAAGAGGGGTTGCACTTGAAAAATCTGATAGATTGTTACCAGGGAGTATCCTTGAATATTTTTCCAGAAAAGATGATGAAGGAGATAATCTACTTCCAAAACTTGGTGAGGATAGCTGTATACAGCTTGAAAGGTTAGTTGAAAATATTGAAAAGAAATATATTTTGGAAGCATTGTCTCTGGCAAAAGGTAATCAGAGTAAATCAGCCAAGATGTTGGGCTTAAATCTAAGAGTTTTTAGATATAAAATGGAGAAATATAATGTTAAATAAAAGTGTATTAAATCTCCCCAATCAATTAACGATACTCAGGATTATAATTATCCCTTTTTTCCTTATCTTTTTGTATATGGATACACCTTTAACGAATATTATTGCAACGGCACTCTTTGTGGTGGCGAGTATAACAGATTATGTTGACGGTTATCTGGCTAGAAAGTATGAGATTGTTACAGATTTTGGAAAAATAATAGATCCTATAGCTGACAAGATTCTTACTGCATCCAGCATGATTGTGTTGGTGGAGTTGGGGAGACTTGATGGATGGATTGTGGTTTTAATGCTTGCAAGGGATTTTATTATAGGTGGTTTAAGAAATTTTGCTGCCAGTAAAGGAGTTGTAATTGCTGCAGGTTTTTCCGGTAAATTGAAAACAGTTTTACAGATGATAGGCATAGGGTGTTTGATATACAAGAACCCTTTGTTGGGGCTTGATACCTTTGTGATAGGTACAATTGTCATATATGTTGCGCTGATTGTATCTATATATTCTTGTGTTATATACTATGTCGAATATTTTAAAGCCAACAATTTATGAATAAGGTTTTTGTATCAAAGGTTAAAGATTATAAAAATTTGGAAGCTCTTTTGGGAGGATTTTTTGAAGCGATTAAAGATAGATTCCAAAATGTAACTACTGCATTATTAAAGCCAAATCTTTTACAGGCCTGTTTGCCAGAACGTGGGGTTACCACTCATCCTGAATTTGTAAAAGCTGTATATCTATCAATAAGAAAAATGGGTGATTTCAAAATAATACTTG
>JAINCL010000023.1:0-1737 GCA_036574145.1 Deferribacterales bacterium
GTTTGTTGACATTTAAGTAGGATTAGTATATATAAATGCTAACTTGAGGGTTGTTAGCATTATAGCTTATAACTTCTTGTTATTTAAATCAAAATGTTTTTATAGCCCACTTGATAAAAGATGGGAATGGCGGTAGCTTGTCTATTAAAGTGATAAAATAAAAGAGGAGTTAAAATATGATTTTAGTCGTAGGTGGAGCAGGCTACATCGGTAGTCATGTAAATAAGCTTTTGAGTCAGAAGGGTTATAAGACGCTTGTATATGATAATCTGATTTGCGGGCATAAAGAATTTGTTAAATGGGGAGAGTTTATTCTCGGTGATTTAAATGACATAGAACAGCTAAGATTAGTTTTTACTAAATATAACATTGATGCTGTTATGCACTTTTCAGCATTTACTTCTGTAGCTGAATCTGTAGAAAATCCTGAGAAATATTACATCAATAATGTATCAAACACGCTAAATCTACTTCATGTAATGAAAGAGTTTGATTGTAAATACTTTATTTTTTCCTCTACCTGTGCTGTGTATGGGAATCCAGAGTATTTACCCATTGACGAAAAGCATCCGCTAAATCCGATTAATCCTTATGGCCAAAGTAAGCTAATGGTGGAATATATGTTAGAGGATTATTCAAAGGCTTATGATTTTAAATATGTTGCTTTAAGATATTTTAACGCTGCTGGAGCCGATGTAGATTGTGAAATTGGAGAAAAACATGATCCTGAAACACGTCTTATCCCTCTTACTCTTGATGTGGCAATTGGTAGAAAGGAAGATATTAAAGTATTTGGTACAGATTATGAGACCCACGATGGAACTGCGATTAGAGATTATATTCATGTAACAGATTTGGCGGAGGCACATATTTTAGCATTGGAGTATTTAAAAAATGGTGGATCTTCAGATGTATTTAATCTTGGTAATGAAGTTGGATATTCTGTTTTTGAAGTAATAAAAAAAGTACAGGAAATTGTTGGTGTAGAAATTAAATATAGCTGCGTGAAAAGAAGAGCGGGTGATCCCCCGATGCTCATTGCAAATGCCAAAAAGGCAAAAGATATTTTAGGTTGGCAACCAAAGTTATCACAATTAGATGTGATATTAAAAACTGCATGGGAGTGGCATAAATGCAAAAAAAGTTAGATATATTATTTATTATATGTGGGTAAATTCAAGGATAAGTGTAAAATAAATAGACTTATAACAATAAGATCCTTATATAGATTTTCATACCAAATATAACATATTATGGCGATAAACACAACATCTACAATATCATGAGCAATTTGGAGGGATTTAAAGGTGTATACAATAGTTACGATGGGTGATATAAAGTGAGAAAGAAGCTTCCAATAGGAATTAGTACCTTTAGCAAGATTATCAAAGAAAACTACGTTTATGTAGATAAAACTCAATATATTGTAGAGCTTGTAGAAAGTGGTGTTTATTACTTTCTTAGTCGTCCGCGGAGGTTTGGGAAATCTCTTTTTGTGGATACGTTAAAAGAAGCATTTGAGGGGAATAGAGAGTTATTTAAGGGATTATATATTTATGACAGATGGGATTGGGATGTAAAATATCCAGTCATAAACATAAGCTTTGGAGCAGGTACTCTTAAGAACCTTCAGGAACTAAATGAAAGGATATACGAGATACTCACTAAAAATCAGAATAGGTTACAGATAAAATGTGAATTTAAGAGTGTCAGTGGATGTTTCAGTGAATTAATTGA
>JAINCL010000163.1:0-1674 GCA_036574145.1 Deferribacterales bacterium
ATCACAGGGAAGGCTTGATCTTGTATGGTACAATACAGAAAGACATCATAAGAGTTTAGACAATTTGACACCAATAAATTATCTGTTAAAATATTATCCTGAGTCTCAAATGTATGTAACTCATACATTGACTTGATTTAAAAGTTAAGTATAATATATAATGAATGCGGGAGTAGCTCAGGGGTAGAGCACTGGCTTCCCAAGCCAGTCGTCGCGGGTTCAAATCCCGTCTTCCGCTCCATGGCGCCGTGGCCAAGTGGTAAGGCAAGGGTCTGCAAAACCCTTATTCGTCGGTTCGAATCCGACCGGTGCCTCCATCATTAAAAATGTTGCCGGGGTGGCGGAATAGGCAGACGCAAGGGACTTAAAATCCCTCGGTTTCACCAACCGTGCCGGTTCGACTCCGGCCCTCGGCACCAACTCATAAATATTCTTTATTTAAACACTTGTATAATAAAAAGGCTAATAATGGATTTTACTTTGAGATTTTTTCTGTCTTTAAAACACTTTCTTATTCATTGTTTTGCAATTTTCTTGTCATTCTAAGTTAAAGCCCTTACTTCCTCATTCTGACGATGTGTCCTTTTGCCGAGGAAGAATCTCATCCCCCGTCGTCATTCTGACGAGCGAACGTAGTGAGCGAGGAAGAATCCTGCCGTTAGGTTTTTTGGGGGAGTCTTGAGGGGATTCTTTCTAACCCCTCAACTTCAAGATCCTTCGCTTGAGTTTACACTGAGCGAAGCGAACGTGCTCAGGATGACAGGGGAAGAGGACTCAGGATGATAGGGTAGGTGGAGGAGTCTTGAGGGAGGTTCCGTTTACCCCCTCAAATATGAGATCCTTCGTCGCTATTGCTCCACTTGACTTCGTCAAGGAGAAGAGCTCAGGATGACAGGGTAGTGTCATTCTGACGAGGCGCTCATGCTGTCATTCTGAGGGCGTAAGCCCGAAGAATCTCCTCCTTTTCTGCTTTTTCACCTCTTAGTTCTTATGCCCTATTTCTCACTTTACGCTCCTTCCTTATTATTCTGGGATGAAGTTGAGGAATCTTGGTTTTGTTATATTTTCTCATAGTAGCTAAAATTTCTTACATCTACTCTCTTGACAAATTAATATTTATAGTTATAATTTATATGTAAAAAGCATATATATGAAAGTGATGATAATATGAGAAGAAGAATGTGTAAAAGAGATGGTGCAAAAAGTTTTAGTGATATTGGAATGAGTTTCAACTTTTGGGTTAGAGCGTTAATCTTATATTATCTTTCAAAAGAAAAATCCTACGGCTACGAATTAATTAATAGTATCTATACAAATTTTCCTGAACTTTCATATCAAGCACCAGGATTGATGGGAAACTACTACAGGATTTTAAGAATGCTTGAGGTAGAAGGTCTTATAGAATCACAGTGGGATACATCAGGGAACGGTCCTGCAAAAAGAGTTTATAGCATTACCCAAAGTGGTAAAGAAAATCTTAATTTACTTATTAAGTATATAGAGCAAACAAAAGAATTTGTTGATAAATTTCTTAATTTCGTAAACGGAAAGGAGGTGAAATAAGATGTTTTATAGAGGCTTTGGTTATGGATATGGTTTTGGTAGAGGCTATTGTAGAGGCCTTGGTTTGGGCAGAGGTTTTGGTTATGGTAGAGGTTATGGCATGGGTTTTGG
>JAINCL010000164.1:0-1731 GCA_036574145.1 Deferribacterales bacterium
TATATGTATATCATGTATATTTTTATTCATCTCTTCAGTTTTTCTTCTGATATTGGTTATAATGCAATCGTTATATTTCTGATTTAAATGCCAATGGGGAATTACTTTGAAACTGGAATATGGCGGCTTGATCTTTATATTTTCATAAAATCTTGTGAAACAGCTACCGCTTGTGGTATAAGAATATTGGGGATACATCGTCATGACAGAGATTCTATCAAACTTTTCAGAATATATCTTTTTTACTGTATCTTTTATGAATGGGTGGTAGTAGCACATACCAACAGCATATATCAGCTCTTTATCGGTAGTTAGCTTGTATTTAGCCGAAACTTTATTAAGAAGTGAATTTAGAATTGGTAACTGCGGAGAAGCACCACCAAGTTTTTCATACTCTTTTCTTACTTTTTTAGCTCTTCTTTTTGATATTAGTCTGGCAAGAATTTTTTGGGGAAGATCACCAATTCCAAAATCGATAATATCTCTATCGGTAAATAGATTGTATAAAAAAGGCTCAATGGAATCGATGGAATCTGGTCCCCCCATATACATTACATATAAAAAATCTTTACTCATCTTCACCTCTTACCAGCTTTATTAGATATCTAACATTGTCAACAGGGGTTCCAGGTAAAATCCCATGCCCTAAATTGAAGATGTGACCTTTCAGTTTCTTACCCTGCTCTAATATGGAGCTGGTACTCTTTTTTATTGTTTCTTTATCTGTAAAAAGTATAACAGGGTCAAGGTTCCCCTGTAATACAAACTTATTACCCAATAGGTTACCTGCATCTGCCAGTTCTATCTTCCAATCCACACCTATACCAGTACAGTTTAAAGATGCTATATCTTTATAGAAGCTTGAACTATCCTTCGCAAAGTATATTACATATGCATTCTTAAGCCCATCGATAACCATTTTTACATACGGTAATACGTATTCCCTGTATTCAGCTGGTGAAAGGATCCCAGCCCATGTATCAAAGATCTGTATAACAGGACAGCCGTTATCAATTTGTGCTTGGAGATATTTTATCGTATTTAAAGCAAGTTTCTCCATCAATATATGGTATGTTTTACCCTTTGAATGCATTAATTTCTTTATCTCAATAAAGTTCTTGCTCCCCCCACCTTCCACCATATAACATGCCAATGTGAATGGTGCACCGGAGAAGCCGATTAGAGGAACTTTTAGATCTCTTACAAGAAGTTTGACTGTTTCAATAACAAAACTTAGATCTTTCACAGGATCTACAATTTTAAGATTTTCTGCATCTTTCTCCGTTCTAACAGGATTTGATATTATAGGTGCAGGGTTAAAATCGAGTTTTACCCCCATAGGTTCCACAGGTATAAGTATATCTGAAAAAAGTATTGCCGCATCCACACCAAGGATATCAACAGGTTGATGTGTGACTTTTGCGGCAAGCTCCGGTGTTTTACACAGTTCTAAAAATGTAACTTTTCTTCTAACTTCCATATATTCCGGCATATATCTACCAGCTTGTCTCATTAACCATACTGGCGGACGTTCTGTTTTTTCACCATTCAATACTTTTAATAAAAGTTCGTTCATTATACTACCCCATTAAATTTTTTTTAGTATATCATTAGCTGCAACTAACCCTGATACCGATGCTTGAATAATACCTCTTGTTATACCGGCACCATCACCTGTGCAGTAGAGATTTTTTATACTTTTTGAATGCATATTTTCATCGATATCGATTC
>JAINCL010000165.1:0-1308 GCA_036574145.1 Deferribacterales bacterium
GGATAGCTAAGATTAAACCTGGTGAACCAGCTCCCCATGTTTTTAAATACCCAGTTTACCTTATATCATCCAATGGAGGAATTTCATGGGAGGAACAAGACCTTCCAAATACTATTCCTTATATACATTCAATGTTTATTGATGAGGAGTCTAATATAGTCTACTTGGGGACAGCAATAGGCGTTTTTAAATCAGACATAAAGACGGGTAAAGGGACTTTTATTGGATCTCACTTCCCAAATAATCATGTGGAAGCTATTTTAGCAGTTAAGGAAACTTTGTATGCTGGCTCATCTGATGGGGACATAGGAAAATCGACAGATGGAGGAAACTTATGGCAGTCTACTGCACCTTATAATAACCCAATACATTTTCTTGCAGTTGATCCAAAAAATCCCTCAATCCTTTATGCTGCTACATCAATGGGGATACTGAAATCGACGGATGGTGGAGACTCTTGGGGTAAAGAAAGATATATGGATGAGAATACTTACTCTATTGCAATTAATCCGGAGAATTCCAACACTATTTATGCTGGCACAGAAAACGGAGTTTTAAAATCAGATGATGGTGGTAAAACCTGGGAAAGTATCGGATTATCAGAGGAAAAAGTGTTGTCTTTGATAATCGATTCAAAGAACACTTCAGTTTTATATGCAGGAACTTCTACAGGTATATTTAAATCTACTGATGGTGGTAAATCTTGGAATCTAAAGAAAGTTACTAATGAAAATGTATATGTCATTACCTTAAGAGATTCTAATACGATTTATGCTGGCACAGATAATGGAGTTTTAAAATCAGATGATGGTGGTAAAACCTGGGAAGAAAGTGGTATAAAAGGGGCAAGAGTATTTTGTATCTTAGTTCACTCTAATGGAAATATTTTTGCAGGCACAGATTCTGGTGTTTTCCTATCAGAAGATTCTGGACTTAATTGGAGACCTATCAATAATGGTCTTTCAAACTTTTATATCAGTTCAATTACAATGGATAGCAAAGGAAGTATTTATGTTGGGACTGATGGTGGCGGAATATTTAAATATATTACAAGATATACTATTGATGCAAAGGCAGGCTCTGGTGGTTCAATTTCTCCCTCTGGCACAATTACTGTTAACTCTGGTAATCTTCAAACATTTACCATCACACCGAACACAGGTTATAAGATTAAAGATGTAAAAGTAGATAATGTTTCAGTTGGTGCAGTAACAACTTATACATTTGAGAATGTTACAGCGAATCATAAAATTGAGGTTGAATTTGAACCAATTACATTTACTATAACTGCTTTTGCAGGTACAAGCG
>JAINCL010000166.1:0-8749 GCA_036574145.1 Deferribacterales bacterium
GTCAACAATTGTCTCATATGCTGTGAGAATTTTAGTTACTGTTTCTTCAGATAGTATACCTTTATTTTGAAGTTTCTTCAATCTATCCACAGTGTTTAATTCAGTAATATTATTACTCAGGGCAAAGGCTCTTACTATATCAGTAATAAATGTTAATGCTGAGTTTTTTAGATTTAATTCACCTTTATGTGCACCCTCTTTTTCTACTATAAAATTTCCGAAGAAAGATATAGGGATTTTAAAGTTTGTTTCCCTTTCCAACATCTGTATGAGGAATAGAGGTCTTGAAGATACTATTTTTAGTATAAATCTTTTTAGATCATCGACTAATTTTTGATTTCCAGCAAAAAGATCCATATCGAATATTATATTAGACCATGTAAAGCCTATGTTTCCGGCGTTGGTTGTTATCATATCTATCTGTTTTTTCCATGAAGAGATTGTTCGGGACATATCTCTATTTGTTACCATTACATCACCTTTACATTTTTCATAACCCACATCTGCCAAAGCATCAGAAAAAGTAGCTCCGAAATCCATTAAATGTTTTATTTCTTCTTCAGATAAGTTGTCATTAAATATATATCCATTATCCTGATCCGGATTTAACATCATTTCTCTTCTTGCACCACTCCCCATAATTATAAGTGCATGGTCGATATAATTTATATTTATTCCAGTATCTTTAAAATATTTTTCTACGCATAACTTGTAGATCTTCTTTTGAATATTTATATGGATTGTTGATAATGTTGGGAGTATTTCTGAAGTTTGTCGACTATTTTCGAAAAGTGTGCGGGCAATTGTATGGATGTTCTCCCTTATAATCTTTAATTCTTCAAAGGAATTGGAATTTTCTATGTTATAGGTGAATGTGTCCATTGTTCTGTAAAGGATTCTAAGGATATTTTTGTTGGAAATAATACCAACAGGTTTTTCATTTTCTATAATTATTGCGTAATCTTGATTTTTAGAATACATCTCTGATAATATTTCTACTAAAGGATATTCTTTAGGAACTTTGATGGGTTCTCTCTCTATATATGGCGTTATTGGAGCTTCTGATGAAATATTATCTTGAGGAAGAAATTTATGTACGAGTGTTTTGGTATTTACAATCCCTTCTACTTGTTCTTTATTGTTAACTATAACAATAGAGCCAATTGAATGTTTACTCATTTTATGAGCCACTTCCTTTATGGTTGAATTTGGTCGTGCAGTTATTACTCCTTTAGTCATAAATTGTTCCACAGGTTTATATGAAAAAGAATAACTGTATATAGATTCTTTTCCCTGTAAGAGATATAATCTATCTTTTACTAAATTATAGAATTTAATTTTAAAATCTTCATAATCTGTAATAAGCTTATAAATACATATCTCTGGCAGATATAAAAGCTCAGAATCATCATTTGCTATTGCATCAACAAGATAATTTGATTTGCCCAGAAATGTAGTAATGCCAAGTAAATCATTTTTTATCATCTCTTTTACAATTAAGTTATCTTTTTTAAATATGATAGAACCCTTTAAAACTAAGTAAACGCCTCTATGATAAGTTTCACCTTTTTCGAAAAGTTTTTCTCCGCTGTTAAGTTCTAAAATAAAGGAATTTGTTAAAAGTAAATTAAGTCGTTCATCATCTATTTTGTTAAAAAGTTCATTAGTTTTTATTTGATCAATAACTTTTTTAAAGTCTGATATGTTAATCTTGTTCATGAATAAAACCTCCAATATACATTATACCAAAATTTTATATAAATTCAATTATTTTATAATTAATATAAAAAAATTTATTAAGATATAATTTTTTTTGATGGACTGCTTAGTTTTTTTTATACTGCAGATTAAAAAATAATTTATAGTTTAATTATATCTATATCTTTTTGACAATATTGATGTTAGTATTTTACAAATAAAAAACTTATTGACAAAATATTAAAATGAATATATTAAAAATTAAACATAGTTTTGTAAATTTAATGTTTAAAAATAACAATAATATTTAAAATTGGTCGGAATAGATTAGTTTTAAGTGTAAAAATTAAAAAAGGAGGCGTTAATTATGGATAAGAAACAAAAAGAAGTTTTAGAATCTGAAAGATTCAAGACTTTGGTAAGGAGAAAGTGGACCATTAGTTATGTTTTACTTTTCTTACTTTTTCTGGTGTATTACGGCTATATTCTTATTATTGCAGCTAATAAGGAGTTTTTGAGCATTAAGCTCGGGCAATATACTAATCTGGGGTTGATACTTGGACCTATAGTGATAATAGCAGCCTGGCTTTTAACTGCTATTTATGTATGGTGGGCAAATAACAGATATGATAAAGAAGTGGAAGAACTTAAAAAGATGTTATAAAAATAGTTGGGAGGAATATATATGGATAATGCTTCAAATGTAGTTCAGCAGTTTTCTTTTGGTAAGCCGAATGCTTATTCAATTTTTTTCTTTTTTATAGTAATTGCTATTACCTTATATGCTACATATTTAGCTGCTAAAAAATCTCAGAAAACAGCAAGATCTTATTATACAGCTGGTGGTGGCATATCAGGATTTCAGAATGGTCTTGCTTTGGCAGGTGATTATATGTCAGCTGCTTCATTTTTAGGAATTTCAGGTATGGTGGCATTGAAGGGTTATGATGGTATTATTTACGCTGTTGGCTGGCTTGTTGGCTGGCCTGCATTACTGTTCTTAATAGCTGAGCCATTAAGAAACCTAGGTAAGTATAGTTTTGCTGATGTGGTTGCCTTTAGGCTTAATGCTAAACCTATAAGAACAGCTGCTGCAATTGGAGGAATTCTTGTTTTGCTTACATATACTACTGCTCAGATGGTTGGTTCAGGTTCATTAATAAAATTATTATTCGGATTCCCATATGAAATAGCAGTCATTATAGTTGGTATTGCAATGCTTGTATATCTGCTTTTAGGCGGTATGCTTGCTACAACATGGGTACAAATTATAAAGGCAAGCTTACTACTTGCTGGTGTAACACTCATGACCATTTTAGTTTTGGTGAAGTTCAATTTTAATTTAGGTGAACTTTATGGTGCTGTAGCTGAAAATTATGGTCAAAAAGCCTTAGAACCAGGAGGTTTAATTAAAAATGGTACAGATGCATTTTCTCTTGGTCTTGCTTTGATGCTTGGTCTTCTTGGTTTACCTCACATTTTGATGAGATTTTTTACAGTACCAGATGCAAAACAAGCAAGAGTGTCTATTGTCTGGGCAACAACCTGGATAGGATATTTTTATCTCATTATCCCTATAGTTGGTTTTGGTGCATCAGTAATAGTTGGTAGAGAGAGTATAACTCAGATTGATAAAGGTGGGAACATGGCTTCCGTTATGCTAGCTGAAGTTATGGGTGGATCTGCATTAATGGGGTTTTTAGCAGCTGTTGCTTTTGCTACAATCCTTGCAGTTGTGGCAGGACTTACGATAGCAGCATCAGCAACATTGGCAAACGACCTTTATATAGGTGTTTTAAAGGGAGGGAATGCTACAGAATCTGAAAAATACAAGGCTGCTAAAGTAGCTACTTTTATATGGGGGATAATTGCTATTTTCCTTGGTATAGCATTGAAAGGTCAAAACGTAGCATTTCTTGTTGGACTTACATTTGCTATTGCTGCAAGCGCAAACTTCCCTGCGCTATTCCTATCAATCGTATGGAAAAAGTTTTCAACCACTGGTGCAGTTTTGTCAATACTTGTTGGTGGTATCTCTGCAATGATACTCATAATACTTGGACCTACAATATGGGTGGATGTTTTAAAAAATGCTGAACCTATATTCCCATACAAATTACCTACAATTTTTACACTTCCACTTGCATTTATAGCAGGATGGGTAGGTTCTCTTATTGCCCCAGATAAGAGAGCACAAGAGCTTTTTGAAGATGAAAAACTTAGAACTTATCTTGGAGTTGGTGTAGCTGAAGCTTCAGATCATTAGAATCATATTTTATAATATAAAATAACCCCTGTCGTTGGTGACAGGGGTTATTTTTTTATAAAATTATAAAAAGCAACAAAGTCATCAATACTAAGTTCTTCTGCTCTTACATTATCTCTACCGAAAAATTTACTTATTAGATCTGTATCTATAATTTTATCTAAATTATTTTTCAGCATCTTTCGTTTTGATGTAAAACTACATCTTATTAACTGTAAAAATTTAATCTCGTCGTTGGGCTCTAACACTCTTTTTTTGGGGATAAATTTTAGAACAGTGGATTCAACTTTTGTATTAGGCCAGAAATTGCCACCTGAAATATTGCAAACCTTTTTTATATCGAAAAAATATTGTGCAAAAACAGATAGAGAAGAATAAGTCTTTTTTTTGGGAGGGGATATAATTCGATCGGCTACCTCTTTTTGAAACATAAAGGTCATATCTATTATGTGATCGATTAATTTGGTACATTTAATAACAATCTGGGTTGAAACATTATAGGGGAGATTCCCTATAAAGTGAAATTTGCCAGAAATATCATCAGTGGAAATCTCTAAAAAATCTTTGTTAATTATCTTAAAATTTGGGTAGAAATGTAAGTATCTGGTGAGGAAATCCACTAATTTTGTGTCGATTTCTATGGCGGTTAAATTTGCCCCTCTCTCCAGTATCTTATAGGTAAGGGCACCACAACCTGGACCTATTTCTAAAATATCGGCATCTTTTGTTACATTTGCGGCATCCAAGATTTTATCAACAAAATAAGTTGTCGTAAGAAAATGTTGACCAAGAGTTTTTTTGGTGTGATGAAATTCATTTTTATATATCTCAATTAGATTTAACATTATTTACCATCATATTTGCAATTTCTATAGCACGTTTAAGAGAACCTTCTGATGCTATATTTTTACCAACTATATCGAAGGCTGTACCATGATCAACGCTTGTTCTTATTATAGGGAGATTTAAAGTAACATTTACAGCATTTCCAAAGGATTCCATTTTTACAGGTATCAAACCCTGATCATGATACATTACCACTGCAAAATCACAAAAGTTATTCAACATCTTTGCAAAAAGGGTATCTGCAGGGTAGGGGCCAGATACATTAATACCATTGTATTGCATAGATTCAATTGCTGGGATGATTATCTCCTCTTCTTCAGTACCCAGAAGTCCATTATCACCTGCATGGGGATTGAGGGAAGCAACGGCTATGTGAGGGTTGTTAGTGCCAAATAATGGACCAGCTTTATGGGCATTTAAAATCGCTTTTTCTATATTAGATCGGTTGATTTTTAATGGAACATCTCTTAACGGTAAATGTGTTGTCACAAGAATGGTTCTGATTTTGTCCCCCATAAGCATCATAGAATAATTGGTTGAATTAGTTAGACTTCCCAAAAATTCGGTATGCCCTGGGAAATTATACCCAGCGAGATTTATAGCTTTTTTATTTATTGGAGCTGTAACCAATGCATCAGCTTTACCATTCAATATTAATTTTACGGCAAGTTCAATGGATAACATGGCGGCTTTACCACTATATCCGTTAATTACGCCTAAAGGGAATTCTCTTTCTTCGTTGTAGTCAGGTTCTATAATATCAAAGTTCAACTTATTTGTGTGTTTTAAAAAAGCTTCTTTAATACCTACAACTTTTAAATCTATATTATCAAAATTATGGGAATTAAAGAGTTTGATTATTATTTCAGGGCCAATCCCTGAAGGGTCACCCATGGTAATAAGTAGTCTATTCTTCATAATAAAATTATATCCTGAATTATGAAATATTTCAAGATGTAATTGACAGGTATTTGTTGTTATTTTACTATTGGTGACATTGATATATTTATTATGGATTGACAATTTTTTGGGTAGACAGTATTTAGGTATATGGATATAAGAGCGTTATTTTTTATAATTTATACTGCAGTTCTCACATTCTCAGTGCTATATTCTCCACAGCCTTTATTGCCGATATTGATGAAAGCATTTTCAGTAGATAAATCTTCCGCTGCTCTTGTTACAACCGTTACACTTTTTCCATTGGGCATTGCTCCGATTCTTTATGGATATATTTTAGAAAAATATACAGCTAAAAAGGTATTGACATTTACACTTGTGGTCTTAACAAGCCTTGAATTGGTAATATACTTTATTGATAGTTTCTTTCTATTGATTTTAATTAGATTGATGCAGGGTTTTATGATTCCTGGTATTTTGACTTCACTTATGACTTATATATCTTTTACTGTGAATGATGCTTTGGTTCAAAAAGTGATGTCTTATTATATCGCTGCTACAATTCTTGGGGGGTTCTTGGGTAGATTTTTTTCGGGACTTATATCTAAGGTTATAGGATGGAGATATAGCTTCTTGATACTGGGGGTAAGTTTAGCGATTTCCTTATTTTTGATAAAAGATCTACAAGATTATAAAATCCAAAGGAAGGAAAAGCTGAGTTTAAAAAATACACTATCTATATTAAAGATTCCACAGTATTTAAGTATATATATTACAATTTTCTGTATATTCTTTGTATTTGCTTCTATGTTAAACTTTCTACCATTCAGACTTAAAGAGATATCTGATACTGTAAGTGAATTTATGATAGGTTTAAGTTATTCAGGATATATTATGGGGATTATTGTTTCCTTAACCTCTATTAAACTAATTAAAATATTCAAGTCTGAAAAGATTGTAATGTTTTTAGGTATGTTATTTTACATATTTAGTCTGACAATTTTTTATTTTAGATCGATACCTATGATTTTTATAGCAATGTTTATATTTTGTGCCGGGATGTTCACTGTTCATTCAGTTGCTTCTGGCTATTTAAATAGAATAGCAAAATCTGAAAAGGGGGTGGTTAATGGACTTTATGTATCGTTCTACTACACAGGTGGTACACTTGGAACATTTCTTCCGGGATATATCTATAAGAATTATGGTTGGAGCTATTTCATTGTAACCCTTGCTATAATGATATTTCTTGCTATGTTTTCGATTTTAACTCTTAAGCAACACCAGTAAAGAAGCTTTGATCGAAATCTTTAAAGACAGGGTCAAATCCTTTACTACGTATCATCTCAACAAATTCTTCCACAGTTCTATTATCTTCTATTATAAACTGTTCTCCACCATTATTTTCATCGGAATAACCACCAGGGTTTGTTTTAGAACCGGCACTCATCTGAGTAACCCCCAGTCCAACAATATTATCCCTTAATTCCTTTGGTTCACGTGTTGATATAACAAGACCTACATCATTTAAAAATAGACGTAATGCAAACATAGATTGTACTAAATTTTTGTCTGTTACATTATAAAAAGGTTTAAAACCGCCTTCTGCATATCTGATTCTTGGGAAAGATACTTTTATATGTGTTTTCCAGTATTTTTTCATTAGATATAACGCATGTAATCCTACAAAAAATTCTTCCACTCTAAAATCTTCGAGACCAAGTAAAGCACCTATTCCGATGGTTCTAAGGCCTGCTCTACCACCTCTGTCGGGTGTCTCCAATCTCCATAGGAAGTCAGACTTTTTCCCTGCTAAATGGACCTCTTTATATCTTTCAATATTGTAAGTTTCTTGATAAATGGTTAGCCCATCAACTCCAGAATTATATAAAATTTTGTATTCTTCTTCTGTGAGGGGTTGAATTTCTATACTGATTGATGAAAAATATTTCTTACATATTTCAACCGATCTGGTTAAATATTCGATATTAATCTCTTTTGGTGCTTCACCGGAAACTAACAGTATATGTCTTATACCATGTTCGTTGATGGTCTTAGCTTCTTTTTCTATCATTTCAAAAGATAGAGTCTTTCTGGGAATTTTATTTTTAATATTAAATCCACAATATATACATGAATTTGTACATTTATTAGATAGATATAAAGGGGCATATAGGAGAATTGTTTTCCCAAATCTTTTGAGAGTAATATCTTTGGATAGTTTTGCCATCGGTTCTAAATATTTTTCTGCTGCTGGTGAAAGAAGTGTAGCGAAATCAATTTCGTTGAGTTTACTCTTTGATAAAACGGCCTCTACATCTTTATGTTGACGGCTGTATATAAATTTTTTAACTTCTTCCCAGTTGTAGTTATTGTAATAATCTAAGAAACTCATATCAATCCCTCAGAAAACCGGTTAATGGGCTCGAAGCCTCAGCTTTAATCTTTTGTGTAGGTATCCCTGCATTTACTGCATGACATGCTGCTTCCACAGCCAATTTAAAAGCGATAGCCATCTCAATAGGATCACCAGCTGTGGCTATTGCAGTGTTTACCAGAACTGCATCAGCACCCATCTCAATTGCAAGTGCAGCATGACTTGGTGCTCCCAATCCGGCATCGATAACTACAGGTACATTGGCTTGTTCTATAATTATTCTGATATTTTCAGCTGTTTTGATTCCACGGTTACTTCCTATTGGTGCACCCAAAGGCATTACTGTGACGCAACCTATCTCTTCAAGACGTTTTGCGAGAACTGGATCTGCATTTATATAAGGCATAACATTAAAACCTTCTTTTACAAGTATCTCTGCTGCTTTAAAAGTCTCTATAGGGTCTGGAAGAAGATAATAAGGATCTGGGGTAACTTCAAGCTTTAACCATGGCTCGCAACCTGCAGCTTTAGCAATACGAGCCAATCTTACTGCCTCTTCTGCATCCCTTGCTCCAGAAGTATTGGGTAAAAGGAGATATTTTTGACGATCTATATGTGAGAGTATATCATCTGAACTGTTATTTATATCAACTCTTCTCAAA
>JAINCL010000167.1:0-3202 GCA_036574145.1 Deferribacterales bacterium
TCCCCGATAGATAACCGATTCTGGCAAGATTTAGTGTAACAACCCCTACTGAACCGGTAAGAGGATTAGCCCCAAATAATCCTCCCCCCCTTTTCTTTAGCTCTCTATTATCAAGTCTCAACCTGCAGCACATACTCCTTGCATCCTCTGGGGACATATCACTATTTACAAAATTTGCAAAATAAGGGGTACCATATTTACCTGTCATTATCATAAGTTCTTCCATAACTGTATTATCCCAATCAAAATCTTTTGAAATATTGTATGTTGGAATAGGGAATGTGAAGATTCTCCCTTTAGCATCCCCTTGGGACATAATCTCTATAAATGCTTTGTTGATGTAATCCATCTCCTTTTGAAAATCGCCATATCTATATTCGGTAATCTTACCACCGTGAATAACAGCTTCATTTTTATAAATTTCTGGAACCACAAGGTCGAATGTTAGGTTTGTAAATGGTGTCTGAAAACCAACCCTTGTGGGAACATTAAGATTAAAAATAAACTCCTGCATACACTGTTTAACTTCATCATAACTTAGATTATCAAAAGCAACAAAAGGTGCAAGAAGTGTATCAAAATTAGCAAAGGCTTGGGCTCCAGCTGCTTCACCCTGTAATGTATAGAAAAAATTCACAATCTGCCCCAGAGCAGTTCTAAAATGCTTAGGAGGAGCACTTTCCACTTTACCTTCCACCCCACCAAAACCTCTATATAAAAGATCCTTTAAATCCCATCCACAGCAATAGACAGATAGAGAACCAAGATCATGGATATGAAAATCTCCATTTACATGTGCTTTCTTTACATCTTCAGGATAAACCTTGTTAAGCCAATATTTTGAGGTGATTGTAGATGCTATAAAATTATTTAACCCCTGCAACGAAAAGGTGGTATTACTATTCTCCTTGATTCTCCAGTCTTCACCATTTAGATACTGATCCATTATATTTTCTATCTCTTCAAAGGTATTCTTAAATTCCCTTAGATCAGCTCTCTGTTTCCTGTAGAGTATATAAGCTTTGGCTGTTTTTGCATGACCATGCTCTATCAATTCTTTTTCCACCAAATCCTGTATCTCCTCCACAGTAACAAAGCCTATCAAACTATATCTATCGACTACTTTATCTACAATTTTTTTAGTAAGCTCTACGGCTATCTGTCTATTTTCTCCACCAACAGCCCTTGCAGCTTTAAATATAGCATTTGCAATCCTTTCACTATCAAAAGATACAAAACGACCATCCCTCTTTACAACTTTAATATTCATAAAACATACCTCACAAAGATTTTTAGACAATAAGATATTCTTAAATGTTTACTTAATTCGACAATATTTTGACAGGTATCTCATGTCAACTACCCTCCGTAGTTTTATTTTAGATATGCGTATCCTGGCTCACCTTCAACCTACTCACCAGCCTTCCCACTCAGATTTGAGCAGTGGCTAAATACGGCTTTCGTCCGGTTCACAGTTGCGGGGGCAGCGTTGGATTTTCACCAACTTCCGCATCATCTACTTATAACATTATTAGTAAATGTTGTCAATTACAAGTTTCTGAAAGAATAATTTAAATCTATAAAGTATACTTTTAAATAAACTTATTATTTAGGTTGACAAATTTACAAATATTTTTATAGAAATCCTTTAGTTAAACTATTAAGTTTCAAGATATCCAATTTGAAGATATACAAAAAGCTATATTAAATCTTTTTTCTTCTATAAAACATGTTACTTTTAATTTTATTTCAGAATAGGGCAATACTATCTTTTCTGACAAAAAAATACTACAAAGAATTTTGTTCAATTTAGTTAAAAATGCCATTGAAGCTGGAGATTCTAGAAAAAACATAACCATTGTATTAAACTCCTATCCAGATAAATATCTAATTTCAATAAATAATCCCAAATATATACCAGAAAATGTACAGTATAGAATATTAAAAGATATCTTCACCACTAAAAAGAAAGGCAGCGGTTTATGGTTAAACTGTACTAAGATACTTGTGGAAAAATATCTTGGTTGTCATATCTATTTCACATCAAATATTGAATCTGGTACCATATTTTCTGTATATTTGCAAACTTAAAACCTCTTACTTAAATCTATAAATTATCATAAGCTTTTTTAAACATCTCTTCTGTGGTTCCCCAATCGATACATTTATCTGTAACAGATACACCGTATTTGAGTTGGGATTTATCATCAGGTATAGGTTGATTACCCTCAAATATGTTACTCTCCACCATTACAGCTTTTATATTATTATTACCAGCTTTTATCTGTTTTAAAACCTCTTCAAACACTTTAGGTTGATTTCTGTGATCCTTCATCGAATTCCCATGGCTGACATCAACCATTATAGATGAGGGTAGATTATTTTCAGATAGAAGCGATACAGCATTTTTAATATCTTCAGGGTAATAGTTAGGTCTATTTGCTCCACCTCGAAGTACTAAATGAACATACCTATTCCCCAATGTTTTTACAATTGAGGTCTTACCCTCAGCATTTATCCCTAGAAAACTATGGGGACGTAAAGCCGTCAACATTGCATCTATTGCAATCTTGAGATTACCATCTGTACCATTTTTAAAACCGACTGGGAATGATAATCCACTTGCCATTTCCCTATGTGGTTGAGATTCAGTTGTCCTTGCTCCGATGGCACCCCAAGTGATCATATCAGATAGGTATTGAGGTGTTATGGTATCAAGCATCTCACAAGCAACAGGAAGACGAAGTTTGGTTATATCGTATAGAAGCTTCCTGGCAAGTCCAAGACCTTTGGATATCTGATGGCTCCCATCCATATCAGGGTCGTTGATCAAACCTTTCCAACCGATGGTTGTTCTCGGTTTTTCGAAATATACCCTCATAACAAAAAATATCTTATCTGATAATTTATTAGAAAGCTCTGCAAGCCTTTTTGCATAATCAAGTGCTGCAACAGGATCATGGATAGAACATGGACCCACTATCGCCATAATTCTCTTGTCATCACCAAACATTATGTTTTTAACAGTTTCCCTGGACTCTGTAATAAATTGTGCATCAGATTCATTGAGGGGGAAGATCTGTTTCAGGTATAGTGGTGCAACTATCGGTATAAGTTCTTTTACATTTAAATTATTAGTTCTGATCATTTTTTACCTCTCACCAGAAACTTTTTTAATTTATTTACAATATTTTTAAACTAA
>JAINCL010000168.1:0-5478 GCA_036574145.1 Deferribacterales bacterium
AATTATTCCTCTACCTTTGGCAACTATTTTGGGTGCAGCATCTTTCTCTTTGTCGTATTTTAGAGCTGTTGCTTTTTTATTCATCTCTTATAGCCTTAAAAGATTTCTTGTATCCATTTATTATGATGTCGATATCTTTTTTATTATGGGCAAAGCTCAATGCTCCTCCAGAATGCATCGTATATACACCATTAAGAATCATAGCTATTTTAAATAAGTTTTCTTTTTTAGGGTCTGAAAATGGTAGGAATGTGGAAGGTTGTTTCGGATCTATGTCGTTTTTGCTACAATTATAAAAATGTAAGGCTATCATAGAACCATAACCTGATACAAAAGCTTTCGGTTTATATTTTTCTATGAATTTTGATACCTCTTTTCTAATAAGATCTCCAGTATCATTTAGCTTATCATAATCTGCATTTTTTAATAAAGTTAAAGTGGTGATTCCTGCTGCCATTGTTACGGGGTGTTCTGAAAATGTCCCCCCACCAGTGATAATCTCTTTTTTCTCTATCAATGAGAGAACATCTTTTCTACCTCCATATAAACCTATTGCAAAACCACCTCCAATAATTTTTCCCATTGTGAATAGATCAGGTTTGACACCGAGAATAGGATATATACTACCATATCTAAATCTAAAACCTGTGATTGTTTCATCAAATATTAGTAGCGAATCTGTTTGGTTGCAGTATTCTTTGATACTTTTTAAAAACCTTTCCTCTACTTTGACTCCACCGCCAGCTCCCATAACAGGTTCAAGAATTATTCCTGCAATCTTATTACGGAACTTCTCAAGAATTTCCAAAGATTTTTCGGTATTGTTATAGGGTATTGAAATAACACCGTTTTTTATACCTGTGTAGGGTGGTTTAACATCGAAGGATAGGTCGCTATTACCACCATGCCATCCCCCTTCTATTTTTGCGATGATATCTCTATTGGTAAATTTTTTGGCCAATCTTGTAGCATACATTGTTGCTTCAGTGCCTGAAGTTGTGAAACGTATAAGCTCCATTTCAGGGACAGCCTCTTTTATAATCTCAGCCAGTTCTCCCTGTAATCTGTTAACTATACCTATTTGGGTAAGTTTTCTTGAGATTTTTGCTACTTGATCTACTATTTGTGGATTACAATGTCCTAATATATTAGTATAATGCCCCATCCAGAGATCAACTAATCTAATACCATCTATTGTATAAATTCTCCCTTTTTCAGATTTTTCAACGACAAATGGGAATGGCTCAAAGCTTCTTATATCATGACTAATTCCTAAAGGAAATAGATTTTTATACTTCTGAAAAAGTGCTTCAGATTTAGAAAATTTTTGTTTGTATATTTCCATTAAATGTTCCATTAATCTCTTCCCTTAACTATCTCTTTAAATGAAAGGGCATTTTTAGGTGCATAGGCATCAACCACATTGCAGAATGAGACAGCCACCTCTTTTGATCCATCTAATTTTGCTATATTGTCAGAAAGATTTATAAGGATTTTATTATCATAACAGTAATTAAGCTCTTTAGTTTCCGGGGTAAGCCAGAGATTACTTTTACCGTAGAGTCGTATATACGATTTATAATTGATACTGTTCATGAAAAATGGGGCTAAACCTTTAACTTCAGGTAGATCCACAGCTATAATTCCTATACCTGCATTGGTAATATCGGTTAAAAAACGTTCTTTATACCAGGTAGCATTTATAAGTTCTACAAAAAGATCGTAACCGGTAAAGATTTTACCCAAATGAATAAGATATTCGAGGTTAGCTTTGCATGCGTTGAATCTAAAACTGAAATCGGCAAAAAAACCGAAAAATTTATCGGACTCAAGGATAGGTGATAATGCGATAAAGAGATTTTTAATATCTTCCTGATTGTACTTACCTTTCAGAAATATATGTGGTAAACGAACAGCAAATTTACACCTATTTTTACTCCTTGAAAAGATATTCATTATTTCACCATATGATGGTATTTTATAATAGGTGTAAGTTAGTTCTAAAAAATTAAAATGGTTGCAATAGTAATCCAGCATCTCCTGTTTGGAGATATTTTTGGGGTAGTAAGCCCCAATCCAATCGTCATATTTATAACCACTTGTTCCGATATAAATTGATTTATTATTAATCTTCATAAGCTATCCTTTATTTTCTCTAATTTTATTATCTTTTCCAGAATAAATCAATATATAAATTTTTGGGTAAAGGTGAAGGTAAATGTGTATGTTAAACGTAAGACGTGAGAAGTGAAATGTTTAATGTTCAATGTTCAAAATTAGCATGAGATTGCGTTGCACTGCCCCCATTTGTTAAGACATTTTTTTGAGTCATCATGCTGATTTCCATGAATTATTATTAACTTCTTAAACTCTTTCGAACAATAATGAAAACCATTATCAGTTTTTAATTCTAATTTGCCCCTTATATATATTATAAAACTTTAATTTTTTTTAAGTCTCCAATAGAATTTGTCTTGTAATTTATTGGGTCATTATAGAACATTGAACTGGGTATCTACTTTTTTCTTTACTTTTTCTCGTTTCATCCGATTATATCTTCACAGGGAAGTTTTAAAAACACAAGGAGGTGTGATATGTTAGTTGTAAAAAATTTAGATGAGATCTTTTATGATGCTGTTGATGAAAAGGAAAAGGCTCTAAAAATTAAGCTGGACGAATATAGTAAATTATACATAGTAAATCTATTGAAAAATCTTGTGGATAACAGGAATTTCTTCTTCAACAAAGAGATAGATCATAACCGTCTCGGGATATCTTATATGGAAAGTATGCATGAAAATCTTTTTATAAAGGTAAAACACCTAAAAATAATAGGTGATCTTTGTCTTGTATTTGCTGGACTATTTCCAGATCGATACAATAGAAAACTTATTGATATAGATTACCTGATAAGAATCGGTGAGTTTTCATTCTACACTTTATACAAGATCTATGATAGAATGGAGTCTCTTTCAGGTCTTAAAACCTTATATTACAGCATTTATTTAAACATCTTAAAAATAGTTGGTATATTAATAGAGATTGGGCGTAACTTCAAATTTATAGATGAATCAAATATTCTAAAGATCTATGAGAGATGGGAAAAGACTGGGATATCATCATTTTATAAAATACTTCGAGATAACAATATCTTACCCGTCAAGCAAAATGTGTTAAAACTGCAATAATAGTGTGGCAGAGTTAGGGATGAATCCCAACTCTGCTATCTTTTCTCTTTTGCATAATACAAGCACCCTAGTGCTCCATTGAAATGAGGCTCAGGCAATAGATCTACCTTCCTGTTTAAAAACTGTTCCATAAAATAGACTACAGCAGGTAATTTTGATACCCCTCCAGCTGCAATTATCTTATGCTTTGTATACCTTTTGGCATATGATACGATCCTTTTGGCTATAGATTCATTCACACCTGCAGCAATCTCCTCAAAAGGGTAACCTTCCGCAATCTTCCCGATTATCTCAGACTCGGCAAAGACAGAACAGGTGGAACTTAGTTTGGCTGGATTTTTATAATAACTACCAAGCTCTTCCAGCTTCATATGTAAAATATTTGCAGCCACCTCCAGAAATCTACCAGAGCTTGCCGCACATTTATCATTCATAATAAAATCTTCTATATATCCACGGTGAACCATAATTATCTTACTATCCTGCCCTCCAATATCGATTAAAACAAAATCCTCTTCTTTGAGTTGCTCCAACGCACCTCGATAATGGGCTTTGATTTCTGATATTACCTCAACATTATGGAAACTCAAGATATTTCTTCCATACCCTGTTGCACAAATGCCATCAATATCTCCCTGGAGAAAAGATTTATCTATAATAATCTTATTATCAACCCTCTTTACAAAATTTTTATAAAACTCCACAGTATCATATAGATTATAGGTGATGGCACCAAAAGATTCCACAGCAACCTTTACAAATCTACTACCAAGATCTATACCAACAAAACTCAACTTTTTCTACCCTCAAGCATTTCAATAAAAGATTCAAGCCTTATTTTAGTCCTTGCATCCAAATTTTCAGGTTCATTACCTTCTATAGTTATTACAGGTACATCAAGCTCTTTTTTAATAACTACATCCTGAATCTGCCTATAGCAAAACGATTGGACGTAATGGATGACCCCATCGATATCTCTTCTTTTTATCTCCCTCTTTATATCATCAAGTCTATGGTAAATATCATAAGGATAAGTATATTCTATAAAATTCTGTATATAATCATCTCCCATAAATGGCATAGAAAATTGTCTCTGAATCTCATTAAACACTACTCCAACATCTTTTGTTTCAAGAAACTGATACAGATCTGTAAATATGGTGGGTACACCGATAACCCCAAGTCTAATCCTGTAACTTTTTGGAGTGCGTTTTTGAGCCTTTTGAATAAAATCATCAAGTTCATCTTCAAATCTTTTAAGATCTGAGTTAAAATCTGTTGAGCTAACAAGCCATAGATGATTTTCAAAGCCTGATACATATCCATTAATAGTAAGTTCGTCAAGCTCTATCAATTTTCTTCTTAAAGGTTGCAACATTCTGGATATCTTTTTGGCCTCTTCAAAATCTCCACCAATTGATTTAGCAAGCTCTTCCATCTGCATTTTCAAAAAATTATATTTATCCTTTTCAGCAAAAGGGTAAGCAAAAGTATGAACCTTTACCCCTTCACCCTTAAAAATCTCAATCAATGCATGGGTATTGCTACAATCCCCTTCAGTAACAGCAACTACTTCATCAACATGTTTCTCCATTACAGCAGTAAAGATCCCTTTTATCCAGTTGCAGGTATTCCTCGGTAATCCATAGGCTTCGGCAAAATCTATCTTTTTATAAGGTTTTTCTGAGGTGATAAACACATTATTTAGGTCAACAGGTATCTTATTAGCAGATAAAATAATCTCAACAGGTATTGTGGTGGTAAACCCAACTTTCGTCATGTCAAACTATAGTCTATATACCTTCTGATTTCGTTATGAAGACCGGATCGATTTTTAAATATAATTGTATTCTTTTCAAAAAAGTTATCTATCTCAGCAAAATCTGCTATATCCACCTCTCTGCCATCATCCAGTATAATCCGATAAACCTTTGTAAAGCTGTTCTCTTTCACCACTTTACCATTCAAAATCTGTTCACTTTTCAACAATTTGATAGACACATTATTACAGTCATCGAGACTAAACTCAATCTCTTCCCATCTCATGTTTTTATATACAATCATCCACCTTGTCATGAAACACCTCACCCATTAATTAATATCCTTTTTAGAAAAAAGTTCAAGGGGAAAATGAACAATTATCTTCTACTTCTCTCACTTCACATACAGATACACATACACATGTATAATGACCCCATAAATTACGAGACAAATTCTATTGGAGACTTTAAATAAAGAAATGTTTTATAATAGAAATAAAAGGATAGAGAGGTATTTTAAGACGTTAAAA
>JAINCL010000169.1:0-8046 GCA_036574145.1 Deferribacterales bacterium
CACCACCAGACAGCACGATACCTCTATCAACTATATCTGCGGATAATTCAGGAGGTGTTTTTTCAAGAGCATTTTTTACAGCATCAACAATTTTGGCCACAGCTTCACTTAAAGCTTCCCTAATCTCGCTATCAGTAATCTCAACTGTCTTAGGGATACCGTTTAACAGATCCCTACCTTTAATCTCTATAACCATCTCTTCATCAAGCTTGTACGCCGAACCTATCTCCATCTTTATCTTTTCAGCTGTTGAAGTTCCTATAAGAAGATTATAATTTCTCTTTATATAATTCACGATAGCTTCATCCATCTCATCACCACCAACTCTTACTGAATTGGTATAGACAATACCAGATAAAGATATGACAGCAACCTCTGTTGTACCTCCACCTATATCCACAATCATATTACCAGTAGGTTCTTGTATAGGAAGCCCAGCACCAATAGCAGCTGCCATTGGCTCTTCAACTATATATACCTCTCTTGCACCTGCCTGGATAGCCGAATCTTTTACAGCCCTCTTTTCCACTTGAGTCACACCGGAGGGAACAGCAACAATTACTCTTGGTCTAACCAAAGATTTTTTATTATTAACTTTTGCAATAAAATACCTCAACATCTTTTCAGTTACTTCGAAATTAGATATAACACCATCCTTCATCGGTCTAATGGCAACAATATTAGCAGGGGTTCGACCAAGCATACTCTTTGCTTCAGAACCAACAGCCAGAACCTCTTTGCTATCATTATTTATCGCAACTACAGATGGTTCACTACAAACTATACCTTTACCTTTAACATAAATCAATGTATTTGCAGTTCCAAGATCCACCGCTAAATCGTTAGAAAAAATATTTAAAAATTTGTCAAAAAACATTTATATACCTCCGTTAATAGCTAGATTTTAAAGATATAGCAATTTTTTTATAAACTATCAATCTTAAATTTCAAAAACTTCACACAAATCTTTTTCAATATCCAATATTGCATAAGTTGACTTACCCGACAGGTAACCAGCTAAAGATCCAGGATTTATAATCCACTGACTACCATTTCTTTTTATTTCATGGAAATGGGTATGCCCATACAATACAAAATCTATTTCAGAAGATATATAATCTTTTATATCACCTTCATGAAAAAGTATAAATCTCTTACCAAACATTTCAACTAAGTGTGGAGGTTTAAAAAATTTTCCATCAGAAATTCTGTTAATACCTATCCACTCACCATCATTATTACCAAAGACTCCAATATAACCACAAGCTAATTTATTTAATAATTTAACTGTAAATGGTGAACATATATCACCCAAATGAAATAAAAAATCAATCTTCTTATGGTTAAACATTTCAACCACTTTTTCCACAACCACCAAATTATCATGACTATCTGATATTACACCAATTTTCATAATTCCTCACAAAATTGTTGTATTTTTCATAAAAAAGTATTAATACTATATATAATAAAAATATACAAAAATGCAAGGAGCAATAATGGATAACCACAGAATTGAAAAACTTAATACTCTAAAGAATGTATCTATTCAACCTTATGTTAATTCATTTAAGGTTACTTCTGATATTATTTCTATAAAATCAAAATTCTCCGATTCTAATGATAAAGAGCTAATGGATAATAAATATAAAGCTACACTTGCTGGTAGAGTTATGAGTATTAGAAGCTTTGGTAAAGCAAGCTTTTTAATAATAAAAGATAGAACAGAAAGTATTCAAATCTATGTAAAAGCGGATGAATTAAAAGATCTTGAAAAGATATCTTTTGAAAATACCGATGTCGGTGATTTTATTGGTGTCTCAGGTTTCCTTTTTAAAACTAAAACAGGTGAGTTAACACTTTATACTGAATCTTACAAAATACTTACAAAAGCATTGAGGGATCTTCCTGAAAAATGGCATGGTTTAAAAGATGTTGAGATAAGACAAAGGCAAAGATATGTAGATCTTATTGTAAATGAAGATGTTAAAAAAGTGTTTATTAAAAGAAGTCTTATAGTAAAATCGATTCGAGATTTCTTTTATAAGCACGACTTTTTAGAGGTGGAGACCCCAATGATGCATCCAATTGCAGGTGGTGCCACTGCCAAACCTTTTATTACACATCATAATACCCTTGATATGGATCTGTATTTAAGAATTGCACCTGAACTTTATTTGAAAAGACTGGTAGTAGGCGGTCTTGAAAGAGTTTTTGAAATAAACAGAAACTTTAGAAATGAAGGTATATCAACAAAACATAACCCAGAATTTACAATGATAGAATGGTATCAAGCATATGCTGATTATTTTGACCTGATGTCAATGACAGAAAGGCTCATAAATGAAGTTTCAATAAAAGTAAATGGAACCAATAAAATCATATATAACGGTAACGAAATAGATTTTACTCCCCCATGGCCAAAATTAACATTGGAGCAGGCAATAGAAAAATACACTACTATAAAAGAAGATGAGTTAAAAACATATGAATCAGCC
The DNA here is from genome assembly GCA_036574145.1 of Deferribacterales bacterium. GTDB lineage: Bacteria > Chrysiogenota > Deferribacteres > Deferribacterales > Calditerrivibrionaceae > Calditerrivibrio. Next base: position 2,499 of record JAINCL010000169.1, read on the forward strand.
AAATCCAAAGCATCATCATTAAACTTGAAAATCGATGATTCCTGGGGAAGAGGAAAAATTGTTCTTGAGATTTTCGAACAATTTGTAGAAGACAAACTTATTCAACCTACGTTCATTATCAACTACCCTAAGGAAGTGTCACCACTTGCAAAATCTAAAAAAGATAATCCTGAAACAACAGAACGTTTTGAACTGTTTATAGCTGGTATGGAAGTAGCAAATGGATTCAACGAATTAAATGATCCTTTTGATCAATTTGAAAGGTTTGAGAAACAGGTGAATGCTAAGGAAGCTGGCGATGAAGAAGCTCACATGATGGATAAAGATTATATTAGGGCTTTGGAGTATGGATTACCACCTACTGCAGGCGAAGGTCTTGGTGTTGATAGACTGGTAATGTTACTTACAGATACTAAATCGATAAGAGAAGTAATTCTTTTCCCACAATTAAGACCTGAGGATATTAATGAATGAAGATCTAATAATCTATCATAATATTGATAATGATAATGAAGAATTATTACAAATATTAAAAAATATCTCTGGAAATTTTAAGCATTTGCATTATGATAATTTTCATAGTCTTGAAGACTGTTTTTTAGTGGTATTTTATACAGGTCAAAAAAATGATCTGGAACCTATTTTATCAAAGAATAGGATATTTTTTATAACTTATGAAAAATATTTAGAAAATCTTAAACCATTTTCCGAAAATTATCGCTTTTTTATCCATGTATTAGATACTAATCATCAAGAAAGATATTTGGATATTAATTTAAAAGCCTTCATTGAAGAAGCTTATAAAGTACATGAATTAAACAACTATATAAATGAACTGGAAGAGAAGATATTTGATCTTGCTTTTGCAACCACCAATGTATTGGAACAGAAAGAGATGGCAGATGAGCTTGCCACAAAAGACGGGATGACAAAACTGTATAACCACTCTTTTTTCAGAGAATTTCTACAGAATGAATTTATAAAAGCAAAAATAGACAATAATATTTTCACTATTGCAATCTTAGACCTCGATTTCTTTAAACAGATCAATGACAAATATGGCCACCTAAAAGGTGATGAAGTTATAAAGACTTTTGCACAGTATATTTTAAAACATACAAGAAAAAATGATATTGCAGCAAGGTATGGAGGGGAAGAGTTTGCAATGCTATTTAAAAATATAAATCATCAAGAAGCTATTGAAATAATAGAATCTTTAAGAAACGAGTTCTATAACCATGTCTTTGATTATGGTGACAGCTGTTTTAAAGCAACATTTAGTGCTGGAGTTACTGAATTTTCTCCATCATTCAAAGATACTGTAGAGATGATCAAACTTGCTGATGAAGCTCTTTATCAAAGTAAGAAAAACGGAAGAAATAGAACAACAATTATCCTAAAAGATCAACTATAGCCTGTAACGATTTTAACCCTTTTCCATAGTCTCTTTCTATTAATCTATTAAAAAATTTTAAAATGTTAACATCGCTCTCTACAATACACTTTTTAAATTCTTTACCACTTTTAATACACCCTAAAATTTCAATATTATCTAAATCTTTTGTAATTTCAAAACATTCCGGGCAAATCGTACCATTATAATCGCCACCACAAATTATACAACCGTTTTGATGCAAAATATCAAAAGTAACAAGTATGTAATAGATGATATACAAAACCCCTTTAATAAAATTTTTTTCATTAATCTTGGTAATATAATGCCAAATTTCCATACTATTTGTATCATCATGTATTACAATGTCGATAATCTCAAAAAGTAGATTTAAACGAAGGTAAAGATCGGGATTTTCATGAAAAAACATAAATTCTGTAAAATATTCTATGGAAAACAACTTATGAAGATCAGTTGTATCTTTATAACGATATGTTATCTCAGCCGGTATCAACTTTAAAATCGATCTATTTTTACCAAATGCATCCGATAAAAATAATTTTAATTTCCCTCGATCCTCAGTATAAACAAAACATATAGCAGATTTCTCAGAATATTTAACGATCTTGTATATTATACCCTTACTTTTCAACACCGACATCAAAAAATTATAGCCAACCTTTCTTCTTGAAAATATAAAGTGGCAATATAGCCGACAGAATCATAAGGACCCAAGCAAATAAATAACCATAGCGCCAGTGTAACTCTGGGAAAAATTCAAAATTCATTCCGTATACACTTGCTACAAGTGTTGGTGGTAGAAAAATTACATTAACAACGGTAAATATTTTAATTATTTTGTTCTGTTCTATATTTACAGAACCCAACAATAGATCCTGAATATAATCTAATCTATCAAAATTATATCTGGTAAAATCGAGAAGTGAATTAACGTCTTTTATCATAATCCTGAAATTATTTTTCACGTTTTCAGCAAATTTATTGGATTTTAAAAAAGATGAAATGATCCTCTGTTTGTCAATTAGACTATCTCTTATATTAGTATTAATATTCTCATAATTATATATACTTTGTAAAATCTCCTGGTCATCTTTATTATCCGAGAAAAGCATCTTCCTTAAATTGGAAACATTTCTCGATAAAGTCTCAAGTATATCTGCATCGAGATCTATTCTAACTTCAAAGATATAGCTTAATATATAAGAGCCATCTTTAAATAAACTTGGGCTTGCAACAATTTTTTTAACACATTCACCAAATGCTCTCAATTCTCTATATCTTATAGTTACCAAAAAATTATCTTGTAAAATAAAGGTAACTGTCTCATTGTTTACTGTATCACCATCAACAACCAAAAAATAGCTATTAACAGTTAAATCTTTATCTGTTTCCCAATATCTCGAACTTATCTCAATCTCTTCAGTCTCCTGTTTAGTTGGGAACTCTATGTCGAAAAATTTCTCAATAATCTTAAACTCTTCATTAGTGGGATTAAACATATCTATCCAAACAACATCATCTTTTGCTGGAATATCATCTATATTACTTTCATCTATATTTACTATTTTAAGATTCGAATTTATGAATGTATATATCTTTACCATTTGACACCTCAGATAAAAATATTATAAGAATAACGACCGTTTGTCAACTTTAAAAAGCTTTGATTAGCTATCTAAGTACCTTTAGTTATAAAATTAACAAAATTAACATTTACAACTGAATTTTTTTATCTTATATTCATCCAATAATAACGAAATAAAATATAAAGGAGTTTCTATGAAAAAACTATTTTTTTTAGTAATTGTTCTGTTTCTGTTTAGTTTCAATCTTTTTGCATCAGATGCGGTTGTTGCAAAAGTAGGCAAAACAAATATTACAGAAAAAGAGGTTGAGATTATCCTCAATGATATCGTAAGAAAACAAGGGTATGATCCTAAAGCATTAGATCAAAAAGATCCTAAGGTTGCAGAAGTTAAAAACGATATAGTGAAGAACCTTGTACAAAGAGAAATCCTATACACCCTTGCATCTAAACAGATACCAAAGGATATAGATACTAAGACAAACGAAACTTTCAAACAATTAAAGAAGAAATACCCAGATGAAAAAGCTTTTAATGAAGCCATTAAATCTGCTAGTACAAATGAAAAAGAGATTAAAGAAAAGATAAGAAAAAATTTAATACTTGAGAACTATGTAAATACCTTATCAAAAGATATAAAGGTTACCGATCAAGAGAAAAAGGATTTTTACTCAAAGAATCAAGACATCTTCAAAGATCCTGAATTAGTAAAAGCCTCACATATCCTTATTAAAGTTGATGATAAAACCAAAGATGCCGATGCTAAGAAAAAAATAGATTCTATTTATAAGGAACTTAAAAGTGGTAAGAATTTTGAAGAATTAGCAAAGCAGTATTCTCAAGATGGAACAGCTCCAAAAGGTGGTGATCTTGGATATTTCCCTAGAGGCGTGATGGTAAAAGAATTTGAAAAAATTGCATTTTCCACTAAACCTGGAACTTTTAGCAAACCTTTTAAAACAGATTTCGGATATCATATAATAAAAGTTATAGACAAAAAAGCTCCTAAAACTTACAAATATGAAGAGGTTGAAAAACATATTGAAAGTAAGTTAAAAATGGATAAACTCAAAACAGTTATTGACAAGAAAGTCGAAGAAGCAAAATCCAAAATAAAAGTAGAAATTGTAAAAAAATACTAAAGATATAGCCCCTACACAACAGGGGCTATATATTTTTTGAATGGAACCACAGAAAAAAAAAGCTTACCAATTAATAATCCTTTTAGGTTTTGTTAGTCTTTTTGGGGATATTATTTATGAAGGTGCTCGAGGTGTAAGTGGTCAGTACCTCCAGGTTTTGGGAGTAAATGCCACAAGGGTAGGTTTAATTGTCGGTGTAGGGGAATTTGCAGGGTATCTATTTCGACTTATATCAGGATATTTTGCAGATAAAACGAAATCTTATTGGTTTTTCACTATATTAGGTTATCTCCTTCTTTTATCGATACCTTTAATCTCTCTAACCGATAGTTGGCAAATAGTTGCAATTTTAACAATTGTGGAAAGAGTAGGAAAAGGGATAAGAACACCCGCCAGGGACACAATAGTTTCCCATGCATCAAAACAGATTGGAAGTGGCTTAACCTTTGGCATAAGTGAGTTTATTGATCAGATAGGCTCGATTATAGGACCTCTGATTTTTACATATGTATTATACAATATAACGAGTAATAATTTAATTTCATCCTATCAGAAAGGTTTTAGCATTACCTTACTCCCTTATCTTATACTTCTAATTATTTTATTGATAACTTACAAAGAATTTAAAAATTCTGAAGAGCTTGAAAATAGATTATCCCTCCAACCAAGAAAGGATAAGCTACCTTCAATCTTCCACATTTATACAATTTTTACATTTATAACCACATCTGGATTTATAAGCTTTTCCATTATTGGATTTCATTTAAAAAAATACAACATCATATCTGATCACTATATACCTTTACTATACGCCTTAGCAGTGGGTGCAATCGACGCTATTACAGGACTTACAATAGGTAAATATTATGATATTTTAAATAAAAAATCCACTAATAGGTTATCTGGTATTAATCTATTACTAATTATTCCGATATCCACCATCATAACTTCTTTATTTGTATTCAATTTTAATATTTATATTATCTTAATTGGAATAATATTTTTTGGTATTACATTGGGGCTTCAGGAGGTTATACTTAAAGCGATTGTATCTGATATAATTCATATCGATAAACGATCAACAGCATATGGTATATTGAATATTTCAACAGGAACAGCCTGTTTTTTTGGTGCTACATTATCAGGTTATCTTTATGATATATCTATTACATTTTTAATAGTCTTTTTAATCATTACTCAATTAGTAAGCATACTATTTTTTATTGTAATGAGACAAAAGCTAAATAACTCTTATTGATGGAAGAATATCGATAACTCAGATAAACGTGACAAACATCTAAGTAACTTTTTTTGAAAACATGATTCTATCATCTCCCTAGAAAATATATCGGTAAGATGGTATTCAGTCTTAATATAAAGATTGGTATTATAATAATAACAGCTATC
>JAINCL010000170.1:0-1572 GCA_036574145.1 Deferribacterales bacterium
CTATAAACCCGGGTATTATAGCTCCTGCTGCTATAAGAGCTAACATCCTTCGCATATTTCACCTCCTTCTTTAGTCTTTAGCCCTTGGTTATCTTTGCCTTTTACCTCCTTTCTATTCATTCCCTAAATATACTCGTCTTTAGATATTTGTCAACCCCTTATGTAGTTGCAACTTGAAAATAGCAACTTTTATTCCAACTTTAAAACCGCAACTTTTTAGGTTAAAATTACCTCTTAAAAGGAGGTATAGATGTCTATTAAACTGGAGGATAAATTGCTAAGCTTAGTAAAGGTATTCTCTTTGGTAGAAAATAGGAGTATGACTCTAAAACAAGGCTCTAAGTTGTTAAACTACTCCTACTGGCATTTCACAAGGTTGTATAAGAGATACCTGAAGGAAGGACCTAAGAATCTATTTAAAGGAGAGAGAAAAAGGGAAAGAAGGAAGATGAGCGAAAAGGATATAGAATTGCTTAAAAGCTACTACTTAAACCTCAAAAAACTTCAAATATCCCTGCTCCGCTACTTTCTTAAGTTAGATCGCCCTTCTTTTCCTGATATTTCTTGTGAATGGATAAGAAAGACCCTGATAAGAGAAAAGGTCTATTCCCCTGGGGATAGACGAAGGGTCTTTAGAAAGCGTTTTGAAGCGCCCTCCACCTGGAATCCTTATCCAGGGTGACTCATCTCTTAAAAAATGGATACCAGGGGATGAGAATTACTACCATTTTATCGCCTTCATAGACGACTGCTCCAGGCTTCTATATTGAAGCAAGGATAGTGAAGAGAGATACAATAGATAACCATTTTGAGATCTTAAAGGGGATAGTAAAGAGATACGGCAGGTTCGTGGCTCTCTATTATGATAATGATGAGAAGTATTCCTATATAAGGCATGGCAATTCAAGATTCTTTGAGTATAAGAAGGAGAAAGCGGATTTACAAGTAGTAAGGGCACTTTCTGAGATAGGGACAACAGTAATAAATTCTCGCCCCTTTGACCCTCGTGGTAAGGGAAAGATAGAGCGGTTTATAAGGACAGTGACCTTGCAGCTTCCTGTTTGGTTTAGGCATTATGAGGTTAAGACCTTAGAAGAGGCTAATCAGGTATTAAAGCGGTATATAAGATATTACAATAGCGAACAGATACACCGGGAGATTAGAACTACTCCTCAAAAGAAATTCTTTTCTTTAAAGGAAGAGAGTAAATTTACTAAGGTAGGCTCAGAGATAGATCTGGACAAGGTCTTCTCCTATCGGTATGAAAGGAAAGTGGGTAGAGACAATACGATAAGGTTTAATGGGGCGGTATATCAATTAGAGCGGGAACCTTTTGTCTATTCATATACGGGCAAGAATGCTGAGATAAGATATTTTCCAAATAAACATCTATCCATCTATATTGATGGTGAATCAGTGAGGCATAAAAAGTTGTTGACACTGACTAAAAAGGTAGTAAAATCTAAGGGAAATAGTTATGGAAAAGTTGCGATTTAATAGTTGTCTATTCAGTTGCGATATTAAGTTGGAGCGACAGGGAGAATTGTAATTTTCCAATACATATTAACCACC
>JAINCL010000171.1:0-6851 GCA_036574145.1 Deferribacterales bacterium
AAATATTCACAGAAATCATCTATATTTAATCTTCCATTTATTATATATTGATTATCATCTATCTGTCTGATATCCTCTTCCTCTTCCTTATCATATTCATCTCTTATTTCACCAACAATCTCTTCTAAAATATCTTCCAATGTAATTAAACCATCTATGCTCCCATATTCATCAACAACCAATGCCAGGTGTATTCTATTTAACTGAAATTCCCTTAAAAGATCATCTATACGTTTGGTACATGGGACAAAGTATGGTTTTCTTAAAATATTTTTTATATTTACCTTATCAAGACCTCTATTGATATATTTAATAATATCTTTTGAGTAAAGTATTCCAATAACATTATCAGTATTACCTTCATATACAGGTATTCTGGAGTATTCCGTTTTAGTGATGATGGTGATTATCTCTTCTACAGGTGTAGATATTTCTATCATCGTGACATCGTTAAGGGGTACCATAATCTCTTTAACAGAAGTTTCACTTATTTCGAATATATTATGCAGCATTTCCTTTTTTTGATTTTCCAGCACACCTTCTTTTTCACCAATACTTATAAGGAATTCCAATTCATCTTCAGTGATCTTAGGTCCGTCATTTTCAGGTTTACCACCAAAAATAACGATAAGTTTTTTTACTATTTTGTTTAATATGAAAGAAAATGGGTAGAACAACCAAAAAAAGATTTTGAGAAAAGTTAGCGAAAATAGGCTAAATTTTTCTGGATTATTTTTAGCATATGTTTTTGGGAAGATTTCACCAAAAAATATGATTAAAATTGTCATGGCACCAGTAACTAATGCTATTGATGAGTTTTGAAATTTTTGATATGCCCAATCGGCAGCAAGTACAGAGGATAGGATGTTTACAATATTGTTTCCTATTAGCAGAGTGTATAAAACTTTATTTGGATGAAGTAACCATAGCTCTAACTTTTTCCCTTTTTCACCAAGCTCTTGAATAAGATGCTTTACCTTCAACTCATTAAGGGATGTTAGAGCGGTTTCGCTGGCAGAAAAGTAGGCTGAGAATAACAAACATATACCTATTGAAATTAAATAACCCGAGCTGCTATCCACTTATACACCTCATAAAAATAGTTTAAATGTTATTAAAGTTATCCCTGCTCCAAGAATACCACCAATTATAACTTCAGGGATGCTATGTATTTTAAGTCTTACTCTTGATTCAGCAACCAAAATACATAGTAATAAAACTAAAATTATTACTGCAACATCTCTAGTTAAATATATAACAGAAATTAGAATAGAAAAAGATACAGCTGCATGTCCAGAAGGCATACCACCATGTAGAGGTTCACCACGCCCTAAAAACGATTTTATTATAACAACGAATGTTGTGGTAATTACTATTGATATTATTGCAACATGATGAGGCAGATTAGGTAGTCGCTGTAGGGAAAAGGAGAGGGAGGTTTTAATTTTATCAAAGAGTACAAAATAGCCAACTAAAACGGCTCCAAAAGCAGTTATCAATACAGCACCGGCACTTACATCTTTTACCCGTTTTGCGATTTCTGATTCCTCCTTTATAAGAGCATCCACAAGGTATTCTATAGAAGTGTTAAACATTTCAGCTGCGATTACAAGGGAGATTGTGATCGCAAGTATTATATATTCCAAAAATTTAAGGTTAAAGAGAAGTGCAAGGAACAATATAAAAATGGAAAGAAGAAGATGAATCTTTAAATTTCTTTCTGTTTTGGTGGCATATAAAACACCTTCAATGGCATAACCCAACGAGCGCCACCAGCTATTTGATTTTTTACTAAACGGTTCTATAACTTTTATACCTCCAAGTAATATTATATTATCATTTTATTATAATTTCCAGAGTTTTTAAGAATTTTTATAAAAAATTTTATCAAAAATTTCATCCTGTATTTCAAACATCTCCTGTTCCTCTGATTCTGACCTTTCATGGTCAAAACCTAAAAGATGTAGTAAACCGTGAATAAAAAGATTGCCCACTTCTTCTTCAAGATTTAAACCATTCTCTATAGATTGAGATCTGGCTTTATCTATTGATATGACTATGTCACCAAGTAATTTAGAGTGGATTACTCTATTTTCATTTATCGGGAATGATAATACATCTGTAGATTTATCAATTTTTCTATAGAGTCTATTTATATTTTTCATCTCTTCATCATCTGTAATTACCAGAGATATTTCAACTGTATCAAAGGGGTATTTAATCCTCTCATCTTTTAAAACAATTTCAGCTATATTTTCAAAAAACGATTCATCAATATTAAAATCTGTGTCATTATCCATTAGCACTAAAACTTCCATCTATACTCCATATCTATTTATTTTCATATGCTTCATATGCCTTTATAATTTTCTGAACGATTGGATTTCTTACAACGTCAACTTTGCCGAATTCTATAAACTCTATCCCATTTATATTTTTAAGTACATCTTTTATTAATACAAGTCCAGATCTTTTTTCAGCAGGTAGATCTATTTGGGTAATATCACCTGTAATTACAGCTTTAGAGTTGAATCCAAGTCTTGTGAGAAACATCTTCATTTGCTCCATTGTGGCATTTTGTGCTTCATCAAGTATAATAAAAGCATCATCCAATGTTCTTCCACGCATAAAAGCTAAAGGTGCAAGTTCTATAACGCCTTTTTCTATAAGTCCTGTTACTCTATCGAAATCGAGCATGGTGTATAGAGCATCATATAAAGGCCTAAGATATGGGTTTATCTTATCTGCTATATCACCTGGTAAAAATCCTAATCTTTCACCAGCCTCCACGGCAGGCCTTGTTAGTATTATGCGACTGACTTTTTTAATTATATAATAGTTAACTGCCATGGCAACAGCCAGATAGGTTTTTCCTGTCCCTGCTGGACCGATACCGAAGACTATGTCGTTGGTTTTTATTGCCTCAACATATCTACGTTGATTTTTTGTTTTGACAGTTACCTCCTTTATTCTTCCAGCAACTTTTATCTTTTCTGTCAACACTTCTACAATCGACTCAGTATCATCAGATTTTGCCATGTTTATTGCATAATCTATATCTGAGCTTGAGATAGGTTTTTTTAATGCTATATCCTTCAATTTAAGTATAAGACCACATGTATTTTCAATATTGGGCTCTTTACCAGTTATTTTGATATGTTCACCCCTGACGGATATTTCAACATTCATCTTATCCATAATTTTTCTTAAGTAGGAATCATTGGGCCCTATAATCTGTTGTATAAGAGGTTCATCAATTATCAACTCTTTATTCTTTACCATAACTACCTTCATAAATTTTCTTTGCTATTTCTATCTCTTCTTCTCTTGTTTTTATCTGATTGTCAAGTTTTAAAATTAAAATTTCATTTAATATTTTTTGAAATATTTTTGAAGGTTTAAAACCTAAATTTATTAAATCATTTCCATTGACAGATGGTTTAGTAGTTTTAAGTTGGGTAAAATAGTTTTTTATTAATTCTTCGTAATCATCTCCTAAAATAGATGCTGTAAATAGGATGAATTCATCTTTCAAACCCTTAAATAATAGATAGATCTCAGAATTTTTTATATGTGAATTTTTTTTGATTTTAGTAGCGGCGTACTTACTTCTGTTAAAACCTTCGATGAATTGTTGTTTTTCATCTTTTGGAAGTTCAAATCTGTTACAGATAGCTTCAAATTCATTTTTTTTGTTTTCCTCGAAAAGGATTAGTAATCTTACAATGTATGGTTCGATTTCACCCGAACATTGCACATCATACCAAATAAAATATCTTTCAAAATTTTGAAACTGGTTCATTTTTATATCATCCAATTTGAATTTGTCAGATATGAATTTCATTATTCCATATTCAGTTAATTTTTTGATTGCAGATAAATAGTTTTTTTCTGATAGAATATATTTGATTTCAAGAAAAAGTCTTGAACCAACTATTTTGTCGAAAAGTTTTAAATGGACAGCATGTTTTAATAACTTATGTGTATGAGGACCTATATCGAAACCGAATCGTACCATAAATCTAATTGCTCTCAAGCCACGTGATGGGTCGTCTATGAAGCTTAAATTATGTAATACCCTTATCTTTTTATCTATTATATCCCTTTGTCCACCATAAAAGTCTAAAAGTATTCCAAAGTTCCTTTTATTTATTTTTATTGCCATGGCGTTAATTGTGAAATCTCTTCTAAATAGATCATTTTTAATTGATGATATCTCAACTTCTGGAGCAGATGCTGGCATATTGTAATATTCTGTTCTTGCTGTAGCGAAATCTACCCTTATATTATTCTGTAAAATCACCACAGCTGTTTTAAATTTATCATGAACTGAACATCTTCCATTAAATTTTTGAGCAAATGCTTTGGCAAGTTTCGTGGCATACAATTCAACCACTATATCGATATCGTAGTTTGTATTTTTCATCAAAAGGTCACGAACAAAGCCGCCAACAACGTAGGCATTTAGATCCAATTGGTCAGCAAGTTCTCCTATGTTATTTAATAATGTAAAATATTCTTCTGGTAGGCTGTCTTTAAGCAGCTCTGCAACATTTCTTGATTTAAAAAAACCTGCTACTTCTGCTTTCTCATTGGCAAATCTTGGCATTTTGATCATCTCTTCTCTCATTAATCTAAGCAGATCTGTCCTTGTAATTACACCTAAAAGTTTATTATCCTGTTCCACAGGGACCATCTTCTGGTTTTTGAGAAGCATTATATCTTTTACATCATCTATTGGTGTAAGAGGAGTGACCGTTTCGAACTCAATCTGCATAATAGAATCAACAGGTTCATTTTCAAGACCATGTTTCATCCCATGTAATATATCTCGCCTTAAAATGATACCATAGGTTTTATTATTTTTTACAACAGGCATCATGTTTAAATTATATTTCATGAAGAGTTCCATCGCATCTTTAAAGCTTTGACCTGTGTGGACATATTTAACAGGTGTTGTCATCAGATCTTTAGCATATTTTATAGGGGATATCTGTTCATTTATGACCTGTTTTAGTTTTTCTAATGCTTCATTTAAAGTGAGATCTTTTATGATTGCACTCCCAGCTGTGGGATGACCACCACCTCCAAAAAAATAGATTATACGTGACACATCCACTTTATCTGTTTTACTGCGTCCAACAAGTACCAACCTATCTGAAACCCTTACTAATACAAATAGTGCATCAAAATTCTCCATTTCTATAAGTTTGTGGGCTAAAAAAGCTATATCCGCTACATATTCATCTACATTAGCGTGGGTAATACCGATAAAGGTTTTCTCTATCATTATTATGGTGGTATTTAATATTAATTCATTTAGCAAAAGTACCTGTTCTTTGCTAAGTTCTCTTTTTACAAATTCTGAGACAAATTGTAGATTGGCATTTTTTTCCAGTAGATAGGTAGCAGCTTTCATATCTTCAACTGTTGTGGTATTAAATGTTAAAAAACCTGTGTCTTCATATATCCCCATCATTAATAATGTTGCTTCCTCTTTGGTTAACTGTTTTTCTAAATTTTTAAGTTTCTGGGTTAATATTGAAACTGTTGCTCCTATTTTCTCTAAATAGATTTCATCTGCTTGGATATCGATATTATCTGTAAAATGATGATCATAAATAATAATCTTTTTAGCTAAATCTATCAAACGGCTAAGGTATTTAAGTCTGCTTTTGAGTTTACAGTCTGTAATTACAAGGAGATCGATTTCTTCATTAAAATTTTCTATCGATTTTTCGTTAACTTTAACATAGGGTATTCCGAAATCAGCCTCTTCTAAATATCTTCCTAAATTTGCCTCCAGTGTGTGGCTAATGAATATTTTATCACAGTTATATAGTCTTAAAGCTGCATATGCACTTGAAAATGCATCAAAATCTGGATTATGATGTGTAATAACGATCTTCATATATCTTTCCTTTTAAATCTTGGGTGGAATTGTTCCATAATATTTCTGCTTTTATTGTCTGTGATATGTGTGTATATCTCTGTTGTTGAAATATCTGAGTGACCAAGAAGTAATTGTATGGTTCTGAGATCGGCACCATTGGTTAGGAGGTGGGTTGCAAAGGAATGTCTGAGGGTGTGGGGTGAGATATCTTTGTCAATTTTTGCTATTTTACAATATTTTTTTATAAGCATCCAGCAGTAAACCCTTGTAATCTTTCCTCCATTTTTATTCAAAAAAAGGTAGCCGTTGTCTTTATCTCTAATAAAGTAGTTATGTCTTATATCGAGATATATTTTTAAATTGTCGATCAGTTCTGTATATATTGGTAAAAACCTCTGTTTTGATCCCTTACCTATTACAGATATTATACCTCTTTTTAGGTCGAGGTCAGATATTTTAGTATTTACCAGCTCACTGACCCTCATACCGGTGGAATAAAATAGTTTTAGTATTATACTGTCCCTAAACCCTATAGGCGTTGACTTATCAGGGGCGTTTAAAAGGTTTTCCACCTCATTAAAATTGAGAAATTTAGGTAATTTTTCCCATTTTTTAGGTTTTGAAATATTTTCTATCGGATTTTTATTATAAATCTTTTCCTGTATTAAAAAATCGAAAAAGGTAGAAACCCCTGATAGAATTCTGAGTATAGATTCAATGGATAGATTATTTTTTCTAAGATGAGACATAAAAGATACAATTTTTTCCTCATCGGCATAGATGGAACTATTAAATTCAAGGAATTTATCGATATCCTGGCAGTATGCTATGATAGAGTTTTCCGATAATGATAGGTCATATTTTAGATAGTTTTTAAATTCTTTTTTTATTTTATCTATCTCCATCATATTCATTTATTATAAAACTAACATCGCTTATTCCAAGCCTATCTGCACCT
>JAINCL010000172.1:0-3944 GCA_036574145.1 Deferribacterales bacterium
AGAGGGCTGATTCAATATCTGTTTTAAATGAGGAGATTATTTTTATATCATGGTATGCTTCTTCGACAGAACATTTAACTTTATAATTTTCCGGGAAGGTGGCATAAAATCTGTAGTATAATTTATCTGCCTCATATCCCGGCATATTATTGTTAAGGATTTCATATAAATACTCATTCCAGTCTTTAACCTGTTCAGAAATTATTCTCTTTAGTTTTGCTTCATCAATATTTTCCTGAGGTTCTCTGGTATAGAAATTGAAATGAATAAAGTCATACCCATGTTCATCTTCTCTGATGGAGATGTCTATGGTCTTTGCATTAAAAAATTTTTCACATTCGGTCTTGATATTATTTATCAATTCTGTTGAATATTTTTCTGAAGGTATAGCAATAAAAAGATAAAGATTCTTTTGTGGAAGAAATGTTTTGTAATATACCCTTATCTGATTTTTACCCTGTATGCTGAATATTGTTTGTAAAATTTCTATTAATACCTGTTCATTGAAATTAAATATCTCTATTTTGGGGAAGGTATCTATGATATCCAATAGCCATTTATAATCATGAGATCCAGCAACAAAATTAAAATGATCCATCACTTTTTTTACATTGTTCTTAACAAGTGATATATCAAGTGGACTAGATTTTAGTGCATCTTTAGTGAAAACACCCACGATTGTAATAATATTAAGCCCTTTATTTGATTTATCCACCATTATAATCCTATCGTAATGGGTTCTCTTTTTGACTTTTGATTTAAAAATAGCTTTATCAATAATTAATGGTAGATTATCTATATATTTTACTTTATTATTCAAAACTGCATCGATTATTGATGGTATTATATTTGCAGTCCTATTGAATTTATATATCCCCATCTGCTGCAGACTAAAAGTTTTGGTGTCTTTAATATCACTAATTATTCTAACACCTTGTAGAATAAAATTATCATCGATGAGCCAGTTTAGGAAGTTAGCTGTTTCTATATTCACATTTTCAAAATAACTGCTTAATTGTTTCAAAAAAGATGACATTTTGGGGTGATCATCCACAACTGTGATTACATTTTCATAAATTTCTGATATTTCATCTTTGATCTTTTCAATTTCATTGTTGGAAATGTTGGGAATGAATATTAATACAAAAGATTCATTCTTTGAGCCTATGTGCGGTTCAGATATATCTATGATATCACCCTTATTATTCCTTTTTACATTCAAAATAGGGTGGACGATGATCTGTTGGTTCATATTTATTTCATAAAAATATTCTCTAAGACTATCAACTAAAAATGGTCTATCATCAGTGCTTATAGCAATTATTGAGATATTACCAAAGGTTAAATCCTCTGTAAGACCATTTAGGCTATCTATATAATATTTACGTTTTTTCCTGCCATTTAAGTTATCAAATAATAACTTAAAAAGCTTAATAAAGTCATTTTCAGAAAGGTGGGATATTAAGTTTTCAGGTAGTTTTTTGAGTAATAGAATAGAGAATTTGTAAAATACAGGATCGTTTTGTTCTAATCTTTTTAAATATTCTAACTGGCGGCTATATTGCTTCTCTTCCTGTAAAGACTGTTTTATCTCATTGTAAGTAAGAAACGAAATATTATACATATTTTACCCCTATTTATATTTATTTTATAAAGTTTCAATTATAGCTGCTCCAGATTTATAGGCTTCTTCCTCCACTGCTTTTGCTACTTCTTCATGAACTCGTAAATTAAGAATATTGGGGACAAGATCCCCATGTAATGTATGATTTGCAATTGCTTGAGCTGCTGCTATTTTCATTCTGTTGTTTATAGTTTTTGCATTTGCTTTTAAGGCTCCTTTAAAAAGTCCCGGGAAGGCTAAGGCATTATTTATAGCTTTACCATCAGCAGCGTAAAGAGCACCTGCTTTTATAGCATCTTCAGGTTCTATTTCTGGGTCAGGATTTGAAAGGGCTAATAATATCTGACCTTTTTTAACCATTTCAGGGGAGATAAGTTTTGGACAACCTGTTGTAGCTATAACTATTTTGGAGTTTTCCATAATCCCTTTTAAATCTGTGGGGATTCCACCACGTTGTTCGAAAAGATTTTTCATATCAGGGTTAAGATCTGTTCCATAAATCTTTTTGATGCCGTAAGCCATCAAAAGTTTCTGTATCCCACTACCTGCAGCACCAAGACCTATTATCCCAACTGAAGAATCCCTTAGGTTTATGAATGTATATTTTGCGATATTGAGGAGTGCGGATAATACAACCACTGCTGTACCATGTTGATCATCATGGAGAACAGGGATAGGTAACTCTTCATCAAGAATTTGTTCAATCTCAAAACATTCTGGAGCCTTTATATCTTCAAGTTTGATAGCACCAAAGGTAGGGGCGATTGCTTTTACCGTATCGATTATTACTTTTGGATCTTTAGAATCTATTAATATTGGAAATCCATTAATTCCAGATAGTATGTTAAAGAGCAAAGCTTTACCTTCCATAACAGGCATTCCTGCCACGGGACCGATATCACCCAAACCTAATATTGCAGTTCCATTGGTTACAATGGCTACGTTGTTATTTATTGTGGTAAATTTTTTAGCAAGTTGCGGAGTTTCCTGTATTAATTTACATATTGACGCTACACCAGGGGTATAAACAAGTCTAAGATCATCTACAGAATCTATCTGTACCGTTGGAACGATCTTGATTTTACCATTTTGATGTAACTCTTGAACAATATCTCTTATTTCGATCAGTTCTATACCATCGAGTTTGGAAATAGCTTCACATATATTATTGAATTCCTCTTTAGATGAGAAATAAACATCGAGATCTCTAACCTTATAATCTTTACCGATACGAACAGTTTTAATTTCACCAAACATGCCACCGAGTTCGCCAACGGTCATGGTTAGTTTTCCAAGATATCCAGGCTTATCAGTGAGTTTTACTCTTAATGTTTTAATTATTTTGCTTCCGTATTCGATTCTCATATCTTTCTCCTCTTATTTAAATTATTTTTTTACCATTTTCAATAACTATTTTTACAGCCTAATAAAATTAAGTTTATCGCTGTATCGTGTTTAGTATAACAAAAAAAAATATGGTTTTATATAATTTAAACATTTTTTTCCACAGCTTTTGTAAACTCTGATAAAAGCATAAGTAATCCTTCCTGTTAATCCCCATATTATTGTTCCATTGTAGTTGTAAAATATATTTATATGTTTTTCTTCATTTCTAAGCCAAACTTCTCTCCAACTGTTTTTTGAGTTTAAAAAGAAGTTTAGGGGGATAATGATAAGTTCGTTCACTTCGTTTTTATCTATATCTATCATATCAATAGTAAAATTATCTATATAACCGATGAAAGGGGTAACTCTGAAATATGTAACACTATATTCCTGTGGAAGTTTACCGATAATCTCCACCGACTTTTCAGGAATCCCTATCTCTTCTTTTACTTCTCTTAGTACCGTTTGAATTAAATCCCCATCATTTTCATCGTATCTACCACCCGGAAATGAGATTTCGCCACTATGGTTTTTCAGATTACCATCCCTTTTAGTGAATATAAGGTGATATTTATTATCGATATTAACTATAGGTATTAAAACGGCCGCTTCTTTATTATATCTTGTTGTATCAATTTTGCGAGAAGTTGGTGGAAGAGATTGTAACTTTTTTCTAAGGTTATGTATTAAATCATTCACGATTTTTTAATTCTTCAATCTCTTTTTTCAAAGCTTCTATATCATCTTTGGTGGCTAAATTAAGTTTTCCTATCATATCCTTAATAAGTTCTTCAAATTTTTGCTCAAATTCTTTAGCTGATTTGTCTGCAGATTTGAGTATTTCGGCAATTTTTGAATCTGATTCGTTATATTTTTCA
This sequence comes from Deferribacterales bacterium, assembly GCA_036574145.1. Taxonomy (GTDB): domain Bacteria; phylum Chrysiogenota; class Deferribacteres; order Deferribacterales; family Calditerrivibrionaceae; genus Calditerrivibrio. The sequence goes on from JAINCL010000172.1 coordinate 3,889, forward strand.
CCCCTTTCAACTAATTCAGTAAAAAACTGTTTAGCTTTCTCTTCGGTGTATGATGC
>JAINCL010000173.1:0-2159 GCA_036574145.1 Deferribacterales bacterium
TTCCACCAAAAATTTTTTCTTCTTTATCAGTCTTTATCTTCAAAACCACTAAATCATTAAATTTATCATATGTGGGTAGCTTACTCTCAACAACATTTATATTTCGATCCTTTGCAAGATATGAAGCACTAATATATGAAACAGTCTCTTTCAAACTAAACTCAAGCAATCCTTTTATAGCTGCAATGGTAAACGGTTGATAGTTGAACGGTATATCAAAAGTTCTTTCACACACATCCTCTTCAAAATTTTTACCCACAAGTTTCACGTGGCATTCCTCAATTCTACCACTAACTATTTGAGCAGCCAATTTACCCATCTTTTCGATAAGATCAAAATATCTCTGCATCTCTTCGCTTAATTGCGATTTCATAAATGGTATATTAACAGCATTTATATAAGACTTACCATAAAGAGCATTTTTCACATTTTCAGCAATAATTACAGCCACACCTTTTTGCCCTTCATGGGTATTAGCTCCGATATGGGGAGTTACAAATACATTATCAAGGGTTAATAATTTATTATCTTTTGGTGGCTCCTCTTCAAATACATCTATCCCGGCTGCAAAAACCTTACCAGATTTTACAGCTTCATAAAGGTCATTTTCATTAACAATGCCACCCCTTGCACAATTTATAATTATAACTCCATCTTTCATCAAAGAGATCTCTTTTGATGTAATCATATTATGGGTTTCTTTAGTAAGGGGTGTATGAAAAGTGATGACATCCACCTCTTTTAAGAGATCTTCAAGATTCTCATACAGTTTTACCCCCAAAGAATCAGCCTTGGATTTTTTAATATATGGATCATAAGCAATAACCTTCATACCAAAACTTTTAGCCCTAATGGCAACATTACTCCCTATCCTACCAAGCCCTACAATACCAAGAAATTTATTATAAAGCTGGATACCCATAAACCTCTTTCTATCCCACTCACCAGATTTGAGTGACTGGTTTGCCAAAGGAAGCTTTCTTGCCGCAGCAAGCATCATAGCCATCGTAAGTTCTGTTGCGGCAAGGGTATTTCCTGTTGGAGCATTCATAACCACAATCCCTTTTCTACTTGCAGCTTCGATATCGACGTTATCAAGTCCAACACCAGCTCTACCTATGATTTTAAGCCTTCCAGGATTTTCTATTAGATCTGCTGTTACAGTTGTCCCGCTTCTTGTTATAACTGCATCATAATTACCTATTATTGGTTTTAAATCAGAATTTTTTATACCAGGCTTTACATCCACCTCTATATTTGGATCAGAAGTTAAGATCTGTAAACCCTCTTCTGCAATATGATCTGTAATAAGAATTTTAAACTTAGACATAACCACCTCAACTTATTTTTTAATTACACATATTTATACCATTTTTGTATTTAATTCAATGAAAAATTTCTACACTAATACAACAAAACAGCTATTTATTTTTTTTATTAATTAGATAATCTATCCTCTTCAAAGCCTGATTGACCAAATCATCAGGTTTTGTTAGAAGCTTGTCTGCTTTTTTATAATACTCTTTAGCTTCGAACAATTTACCATACACTTCTTTACATACACCGATATTATATGTCAAAGATATGGAGTTTTGATTGGTAGGATATAGCTCTTCCCAGATTTCACATCCCCTATCCAACCTATCTTTTTTGGCAAATTCCAAAGCAGATAAAAACCTATCTTTGTCCTTACTATCCTTCAACCCCTCAGTATCCTCCATTAAAGTTATATTTAAGGAAATATTGTATGGTAAAATATCTCTTCTTATCATTTGCAGTAGATTACTTTGTACCAAATTCATCAACTCCATAGATGATTTTACAGGGTTTGGGCTATCTGAGCATGCTTCAGAAGATCTAGAATCTGTATAATCAACCGAATACACCACTGTAGCTGACTCAATATCTATAACTTTGACAGTAACCCCAAAAGTTGCTGTCCTTTTGTTACATTTCACATAATAAGGATCCCATCTTATGCATATAGGTATTGTAATTGGTCCATATGGACCTTTTATAACATTATTTTGATATTGTCCACATTGAACCCTTTTTTCAGAATATGGATTATCTTCCACAGATGCCACATTAATAGAGCCTGTCAGTATCCCTTGTGCCCCAAGCATCTTACCTATATTAACTATTGTGTCCTGATTTAC
>JAINCL010000174.1:0-1579 GCA_036574145.1 Deferribacterales bacterium
CAACATATCAACATTGTATTTCTCTGGAATTTTGTAATCTTCAGTAACTTCCTCTTTAATCTCACACTTATCATCAATATGATAACCGATAGGACTACCACCTACATCATATTTAGACATTTCCACAAGCTGTTCAGTATTTATTACTTCTGATATAGCATTAATCAATTCATCTCGACTCATTGCACTTCTACCTTTAATATTTTTTTCTTTAGCAATCTCGTACAGCTCTTTTTTACTAAGTTTTTCTAAACCCACCATTACCACGCTCCTAAAAGTCGATATATTAGATTATATACGAAAAAAAATTTTTTTTCAATACATTTATAAAATACAAAAATGTTGCTAATTAATTTACATAAAACTTTAAACTTTTTGAAAAATTATTAGGCGTTTATAAGTATCTCTGTACATTTTTCAGGCAGAAACGGATTTACATAAACCCCTGTACCCTTTTCAACTCCACCTATTCTATTTACCCTCGGTATAATTTCAAGATACCAATGAATAAACTGTTCAGAGTATTTAAAATACTCCATATCCGGAGTATTTAGATTATATGGCATTGTAACAAGATTCAAATTAAAAGCCGGTTTTTCCAAAACGGTATCCAATTTAGTTAGTATATTTTTAATACAATCGATAAATAATCTTTTCTCGTACTGACTAAGTTTACAAAAATCAGCTTTATGATTTATAGGCAGAATCTGAATTTCAAAGGAATGTTTTGAAGCATAGGGTGAAATGGCTACAAAATTATCATTTTTATACACTACCCTCTCATTCTTATTAATTTCAAAATCTATAATATCACACAACAGGCATCTACTATTATCTCTATAATGGGTAAATAGATTTTCAAAAATCTTTCTAACTTCATTTGGGATAAAAGGGAAAGCAAGAATCTGAGAATGTGGATGTGTCATGGTAGCACCGGAAATTTTTGAAGAGTTTTTAATGTAGGTTATATATTTTAACCTTACATCTTTCCTCAGATCTTCTATCCTATGTATTATAGCATCGATTATATTTATAAAATATTTCTCACTGTAATCTGTCATCCTTAAATTATGTTCCCTTGTTTCAATGATAACTTCGTGGGCTCCTAACCTATCCATATATACATAAGGTCCATACTGCTTGGCAATCCCCTTTTCCTCAACTCGCATTATCGGAAATTTATTAGGAATTACTCTAAGTTCCCAACCTTTTTTACCTTCAACAATACTCACCACTTCATAAAGACTTGTTCCTGTATATATTTCATTACCCGGACAAAAAGGGCAATATTTAGGGTCATCTATATGTTCCTTATTGATAATTAGATAATCTGTCCTATCACCCCTTTCTGGAGCAAAGATAATCCATCTCCTTCTTAAAGGATCAAATCTAATATGCATTATTTAACCTCACTTATAGTTATACTTCCCTGAAAATTTAGTCTATTTTGAAATTTTATTGGAAATAATACTGCAATCCCTTGTGTAGTGAAATCGACACCTTGCTCACTCTGATGAACCGTATTAACCTTATATATGAACGACTCACTAAACTTATCGGCCAATAAGGTTAATTTTAT
>JAINCL010000175.1:0-1419 GCA_036574145.1 Deferribacterales bacterium
AAGCGGGGTTAACCCCGCTTTTTTTATTAAATAATTGTTGTATAGTATGGAATTTCAGATATTTTTGCCCAAGCATCAACCTTTTTAGAAAAGGCAGTGAAACTTGTATAAACCTTTTTAGATATAGGATCTTTTGATATTATTTCATTGATAACTTCTAAAGATGCTTTTCTGAAAGCCTGTATAACATCTTTTGGAAATGGTTTTAGATTAACTTTATGTTCTTTTGTTAGTTTTTCTAAATATTCATTATTTTTTGATTCAAAAGTTGCAAGCATCCATGCATTGGATCTGTACATTGCAGTTGTAATAACTTCCTGCAGATCTTTTGGTAGAGAATAGTATGCTTTTTTGTTTACAAATGATTCAAGAACTGTTCCTGGCTCATGCCAGCCTGGATAGTAGTAAAATTTGGCAACTTTATAGAATCCCATTAAATAATCATGGTATGGTCCAACCCATTCAGTAGCATCAATAACACCTCTTTCAAGGTTTGAGTAGATTTCTCCACCTGCAACGTTTATGGATGAACCACCAAGTTTGGTTATAACTTTACCACCAAGACCTGGGATTCTCATTTTAAGACCTTTGATGTCAGCAACACTTTTGATCTCTTTTCTAAACCATCCACCCATCTGAACACCAGTATTACCAGCAGCGAATGGCTTTAAGTTAAAAGCAGCATAAACCTCATCCCAAAGTTCTTGACCACCTCCTGAGTATATCCATGCATTCATCCCCTGTGCATTCATACCAAAAGGAACAGCTGCAAAAAATTGTGCAGCAGGTGATTTTCCTGCCCAATAATAAGAAGCACCATGACCCATCTCAACAGTACCGGCACTTACTGCATTAAATGCTTCGAGAGCTGGAACAAGTTCTCCTGCACCATAAACCCGTATTTTCAATCTTCCTCCAGACATGGTTTCGATCCATTTCGTAAGCATTACTGCGCCTTCACCCATTACTGGGAAGTTAGGTGGCCATGTTGTTACCATTTTCCAGAGATATTTTGGAGATGCGTGAATAGCAGGAGCGCCAATGGTCATTGCTGCCCCAGCAGCTGTGGCAACACCAGCAGTTTTTAGAAACTGCCTTCTTGTAACTTTTTTACTCATAATTAACCTCCTTTACAAAGTAGATATTAAATAATAATCCTCAATTTGATAAAAATCAAGGATTTTTATAAAAAAAATGTTAAGTTAAAGCAAAAAGAAGAGGTTGATATGGTAAAAATAAAAGTTTTTATTCTTTTTTTTAGTTTCTGTACTAGCATCGGCACATTTTTTTAGAGGCGGAGATTATTTATTATCTATTTTTTACCTGCTCATACCAATAAGCTATTTTGTTAAAAGAAGAATTAGTTTAACTATATTATTGTCATCTTTGTTATACGCTCTTATTGAGTGGATATTTACA